>JALGSS010000273.1 GCA_029821745.1 Candidatus Zipacnadia bacterium | reverse complement strand
TTGTCGGTCGGCATCACTCTCAGGCTTGGAGGCCCAGAGACGCCATGCGGCTAGACTACGCGGATACGGTTGTGTTGAGGACACAATAACGCATGGTCGTGGGGTGTCACAGCGCGTCGAGACCGACGCGCTACATGGGCCGCACGGGGCCTGTGGGACGCCGCACGGGGCCCCGTCGCACACGACGCGAACCCCGTGCCCATGGTTGCCTTTCCTCAACACAACCGATGCTGCCGGTTCTACGGCAGCGGCAGGCCGGATACGCGGCAGAGCTGGTTGTGCTTGATGCTGCTGGGCTTCATGTACTTCGCATGGCCGTCGGCGAAGCCGCAGTTGACCCCCCCGTTGTGGCGGTAGTTATCCGCTCCCAGCCCTCGCGCAGCAGTCATGTCCCGCCAATCCGTAAAGGGCGTGCCGCCGTACGGGCCAAAGCCCATGCACGAAGCGTCCCCGAACATGATGAACTCGGCCGGGTGCTCCAGGCGGGTCTCCTTCTTGCGGGCTATCCAGCCCAGGTCACCGCCGGGTCCCTCAACGGCCGACACGGCCCAGTTTCTGCCGATTCCGGATCGGGCGCGGTTCTCGCAGTGACCGGGGTTATGGACGTTGTCAAAGGAGGGGCACTCGTAGATCTGGATGTTCTTGAGGTACGGCTCGAGCTGGCCATACCACCAGGAGCGCGTCCCCCACGGGCCCACATTGGCCTCCCAGCACCCCGTGAACCTGCCGTCATAGTCCGACCGATACATGGCGTCTGCCAGCGCGAGCTGCTTGATGTTGGAGCCGCAGCTTGCCTGACGGGCCTTCTCTCGGGCTCTTGCGAAGACAGGGAACAGTATCGCCGCAAGGATCGCGATAATCGCGATTACAACCAGCAACTCGATTAGGGTAAAGCCTTTCCGTCGCATCTATGTACACCTCCTGAACATGATATACGAGACCACCAGATTATACCATGAAACTGGCTGTCAATACAGCGGACGCGTCGTCTTATACAAAAAAGAGGGCAAGATCGCACTCAATGGCGATCTTGCCCTCATTGATGTCTCTTGTCGAAGCTTGGTTATCTATTCGGCGTTGCTGTCCGGTTTGATGCGCTCCAATAGGTCCGCGAGGCGCTCCGGGAGGACTACGAAGGTGTTCCCGTGCCCCGCACCGGCAGCCTTCTCCAGCACGTCGAGCTGCTTCTGTGCGAACATGGCCGGGTTCTCCGCGAGGAGCTTCGCGGCATTGGCGCGGGCCCTGGCTACAGCAACCTGATGGCGCGCCTCGATGAGCGCAGCCTGCCCCTCCTGCTCGGCGGTCAGCTTCGCGGCGTACGCGGCCTTCAACTCACCGTCGAGCATGGCGTCCTTGATCGATGCGGAGACGACCTCGACCCCAAACTCAGTGGCGCGTTCGGACACGGCCCCGCCGATTGCCTCACCCAGCGCAGAGCGCTCCTGCAGGAACTGCTCGAGCTCGCGGGCAACGACGACGTCCCGCGCCGCGAGTTGCACAGCCTGGTGCAGCGCGTCATGATACGAAGTCACTTCGTGGACGGCCTTCTCCGGGTCCGTGACCCGGAACCGCACGAGAATGTTGAGACGCACAGGCACTTGCTCGGAGGTCAGCACTTCCTGCCCGCCGATCCGCAAAGCCTGCTCGCGCATGTCGACCTTCTGAATGCGCCTTCCACTGAAGGGCCAGACGTAATACTGCCCTGGGCCGAGGAGCCCCTGGAACTTCCCCATCACGTAGTCCAACCCACGCTCGTACTCGGTGACGATCACCACGATGGATATGGGTTCTCGACCTCCTTGTGTCGTCGGTTTGCACCCCTGGTTGTGTTGAGAAAGGCCAGATAGCCGTGGGGTGTCGATGCCGTACAATCGACGGGGCCCCACGGATGCCTCACGACGCCCGTACGGGCCTGCGGGGCCCCGGTCGCTGAACGACGCGACCACCCCGCAGCTACGGAAGTGAGTTTCTCAACACGACGCCGTTCCCGGGCCTCTCGCCGCTTGCGAAGGGGAGCCAGGTTGAGTCTCGCCGAGGCGGGACGGTATCCCCCGCTCACAGGCCTCGCGTGCGGTGCGGCTCGGGGCCGCCCGAGAGGCGTCGGGAACGAGCTTCCATTGGTGGACCCGATGTCGATCGGGACCTGGACCAGGGCAACCGCGGTCAATGCCCGGAACAGCCCCCGCCAAGACACGGTCATTGCCGTGAAGCGAGGCCGCCAGTGACCGCGGGCCTCCAGTAAGCGGGAATCGAACCCGCAAAACGCTCTTGGCCATCGACCCGCGGGAGTCCTGCCGCTCACCGGCCCTTGTGGTGGCGGGAGTGCTTCACCTTCCAGGGCTCGTGGAATTCCCACACGGCCCGGTGCAGGTCGGCGGAGATCTGTGGCTGGTCGGCGGCGAGATTCTCGCTCTCCAGCGGGTCGGCGATCATGTCGAACAACTCGTTGGGCCGCTCTCCTCGGTTGTCGATGAACTTGTGGGTCTCGGTCCGAACGCCGGTGCGGTAGTTGTACGCGCCGAGGAACAGCCGATCCCTGACCTTGTCCGCCTCGCCCTCGATAAGCGGGACGAGGTCTTGGCCTTCCAGTTCGCTATCGACCGACACACCCGTCAGGCTAAGGAGCGTGGGAAGGAAGTCCACGTTCGACACGAGACTGGGCACTCGCTTCCCGGCGGGCAACTGTCCCGGCAGGCGAGCCATCCACACGATCCGCGCCAGTTCGTCGTACAAGGGATAGCCGAACTTCCGCAGGAGGCCATGCTCCATCAGGGGCATCCCGTGGTCCGACAACAGAAGCACGAGGGTGTCCTCGCTCAGTCCGAGTTCGTCCAGACGGGCGAAGACTCCCCCCAGCAGGTCGTCGGTTTCGGTGACCCCGGCCTTGTACAGCGCGCGGACGTGCTCGACGTCCTCCGGCATCATCCACTGGTCGGCGTCCGGGGCCATGGGCATCGGCAGATAGCGTCCCTCGTAGCCGAACCGAGGCCCATACATGCTCCGGTATGGCTCGCCGGCATCCCACGGCTCGTGGGGCTGGAAGCTGTCCACCCACAGGAAGAACTGCTTGTCGTGGTTCTCCCCCAGCCAGTCGCACACTTCGCCGAAGAAGTGCTCGCCGGGGGTCTTGCCGTACTTCTCCCGGCAAAGCTGGATGTTGCCCAGCGTCCGGGCGTAGTAGTTGACTTCCTTCTCCGGGTAGCCCGGGGGAAAGAAGGCGTGTGAGATGTCGGGCAGTTCACGCCCGTCGGCCGGCGGGAGGCATTTGCCAGTCTTGAAGTGGTGGAACTCCTCGAACCCGCGATCCATGTTCGCCCCGTTGTTGAAGGGCGTGTCGGACATCGCGACGGTGTGGTAGCCGGCGTCCCGGAACATCTCCGCCACATGGAGGTCCTCAGACTGCAGGGCTTGCCACGGTCTGCAGGGGAAGGTGTACATCCCGGAGACGAAGCAGGTGCGTGCGGGGATGGTGTTGGGGAACTCCGCGTAGGCCGTCTCGAAGAGCACGCCCTGTTGTGCGAAGCGGTCCATGTGCGGCGTCTTGACCTCGGCGTTGCCGTGGCATCCGAGGTGGTCGGGCCTCAGCGTATCCAGCATGAGCACTATGACATTCATGACCCATCTCTTCCATCATGCCGCGAGTTATGAGGTATGCACGGGTGAATCGCTGATCCGGTCTGTTCTGCCAGGGCGGCGCGTTCTGCGCCGGCGCGTCGTTGGAGAGGCCGTGTGCGGTCCGACATGGCTTTGTCGTAGTAGCCGCAGGTCTTCAGCCTGCGGCCGTCAGCGGTCGGTGTCGTTGACGTCAGGCCCCGCTGCGTTGCGGTATGAAGGCAAACGGCAGCCCGGCAGGATTGCCGGGCCCACCGACGGCCACGGCACGGGTCCATGAATGCCCAATTCGGCAGGCCGGCGGCCCGCCCCACCCGCAAGGTGGGGGGCTCGCGAAGTCGCATGAGTGTGTGGCACACTGCCGGCCTCATCGGCGGTGTGCTCGACGGGCTATTCACCCACACTGGTTGCACTTCGTGGTAACCAGTGCCACACGCCGATTGTGCGACATCGGTACCCCACGGCTATTCTCTATCTAGCTGCGGGGTGGTCACGTCGTACAGTGACCGGGGCCCCGCAGGGCCGTTTTTCCCTGCTACGCGCGTCCGTGGGGCCCCGCCGATTGCTCGACATCGGCACCCCACGGCTAGTTCGTCTTCCTCAACCCAACCTCATTGACGGCATCATAGCTTCGCGAATCCCAACAGCGCCGAACCAACGATGGCGCACAACATCGCGAGGGCAATGGTCCCTCTGAATCTCCGCGTGTCGATCTCATGGAAGATAAGGATGCCCGCCGCGACGGTGACTATCGTGTTCAGATTGGTGACCGGCCACGTGACTGCGAGGCCGATGTGTCGGATGGCCTCGGCCATGGTGATGGTCGCCAGGGCCCAACAGATTCCGGCCAGGATGGCGAAGAAGTGATCCTTCGGTGGCTCCCGGAGCCAGCGGCGTCGCCCGCGAGTGAAAGCGATGAACAAGACCACGGCCCCGGCGAGTGTGCCCCAACCCATCGTGGCAATGAGGCTGTAACTGTCGACGCCGAGGCGCTGCGCGAACTTGAGCGGGATCGTGTATGCCGCGAAGAACAGGGCGGCGAGCAGCGCATACAGGACGCCCAGGGGGGTAACATGGTCGCGCTTTTCGGTCTTGTCGCCGCAGCGGCCCAGGAGTATCGCGCAGGCAACCACAAGCAGGCTGCCGATGAGGGCGAGTACGGGGCTTGTCTCCCGCCACTCCGCGAACACGGCGAGTCCGAGGATCGTCCCGAGCACGGCGGTCGTGTTCTTGATCGGGGTCGCGAGGGTCAGGCCCATCTGGGAGACTGAGAGCGTGTAGAAGAGGATCCCCAGGGCCCAGATCGGGCCGCAGGAGAAGGACAGCCAGATGCCGCGTGGGTCAAGCTCCGGCTGCGACAGTCCATGCGCGACGAAGCGGGCGATCTGCGTGATGATCACCGCGCCGATGCACATGCTGAGCACAAAATCAAAGTCCCGCAGCCCGGACAGCTTGCGCGGGACCATGTACAGACCGAACAGGACCATCGCCAGGATGGCGAGGCCGAACCCCAAGGCCGTCAACGGCACTGTTCCTCTCGACGCGAATTGGCCGAGAACCTACCCTCGACCTCGCGCCATTCTACGTCCTATGACTCCCCGGCGCAACGCTTTTCGCCGGCCGCAGGCATCGCCGAGCGCCCGGTCAGAAGTCCGGCCGGAATTGCGTGTACTCCCGCGTGTCGACCCAGGGCGTCTCGCGGGCCCACTCGATGCCCATCTGGCTGTAGGTCTTGCGCTCCGCGTAGCCGCGCTGGATGATCTCGGTGATCCCGTTGATGGCGGTGAACACGTCGTCATCCCACTCCTCACGGGTCACATGCTCCGGCGGGATCGCGGTGGGCCTGCCGCTGGACTGGAACGCCGCGTTGAGGGCAACGGTGAACGGACGAGTCATCGACGCCGGGCAGTTGAGTTCCTCGTCGACCCCGCGGATGTACCGAATCGTGTTCCGGAGGACCTCGTGGTGCTCACGGTTCTTGCCGATCTCCACCGTTTCGGTGGTGCCGTCGTTCATGTGGAAGACCGTCGGACCGCTCATGGACCATTCAGCCCAGCCCTCGCTGCCGTAGACCTTGCTCAGAGGACCGATGTTCTCCCACGCCGCGAGGGTCACCAGGTACGTGATGCTCACACCGTTGGTGGTCTCGACCTCGATACCCGCGAGATCCGAGCTGTCGATCGGATGGGCGTGGTAGATCTCGCCGCGCACCTTCGCCGGATGCTGAGCATGGAGCCACTGGGGCGAAGCCCAGTAGAGGGCATTGAACAGGTAGTGGGCCAGCGCATTGTTGCTGGGCCCGTCCAGGCAATACTTGCCCTCATGGAGCAGCGCCCCGGCCCAGTCATTGCGGTGGTAGTACGAGTCCTTGCGCACCCAGGTGGCCATGACCTCGATGTGGTCGATGGTCCCCAGCTTGCCCTCGCAGACGGCCCGCTTGAGGGCGCGCACCGTACTCTTCGACTGGTTCTGGAACCCGATGCAGCAGACCTTGCCCGTGCGCTCGGATGTCTGGATCATCCCGTCAAGCTGCTCGATCGTCGCCGCGGGCGGCTTCTCGCACAGGACGTGGTAGCCCGCCTCCATGCCGGCGATGGACAGGTCCGCATGGTCGGGAATGGCGATGGGCAAGGTGATGAGTTCCACTTGCCCCTGCTCCGCTGCCAGCATCTCCTCGTAGGAGTGGTAGACGGTCACCCCGCGCTGCTTGTATTCCGCGACGGC
>JALGSS010000272.1 GCA_029821745.1 Candidatus Zipacnadia bacterium | reverse complement strand
CTGCGCGGACGATGAGACCTACGTGGTGCCGCTCAACTTCACGTACGCCGACGGGCAGATCCTGTTCCACTGCGCTCTCGAGGGCGCGAAGCTGGACGTCATCAAGCGCAACCCTCGCGTCTGCTTCGAGATCAGCCGGATGGACGGCACGCCGACTCCCCACGGGCCGGATTCGTGCGATTCAGCGTTTTCCAGCGTCATCTGCTGGGGCACGGCGCGCATTCTGGCGGACGTGGCTGAGCGCCGGGCGATCCTGAACGCTTTCCTGGAGCGCTACAGTACCGAGGCGCACCCGCGCAAACCGATCAGCCTGGAGCAGGCGGAGAAGTGCGGGGGCGTGGCGATCACGGTGGAGCGCATGACGGGGCGTTTCTTCGCGTCGAATGAAGCCGACGACCGGTATGAGTGGAGGAAGTAGGGGAAGATGGGTGCTTCGGGTGATCGCGTTTGCCTTATTAAAATTATGGGCCTATAATTTTAATAAGGCGAGTTGAATTAAAGTCGGCTTTAATCATGGAGGCAGACGGTGCAGTTGGCGGCCCCACGGAGCGTGTGAGACGCTTTGCACAGGGCCCCGTCGCACACACCGCGACACCCCCTACAACTCCACCGTCGTTCCCTCTCGCACGGCGCGTTTCAGGCCCAGGCAGGCGGCGATGGATTTCACTGCGTCACAGCCAGGCACGAGGGGCGTCGCCCCTGTCTGCGCACACTCCATGAAGTGGCTGATCTCGGCGACGAAGTCCTGGTGGCCCGCCTCGCCGTCATAGTCCACCGTGAAGGTCCGCGGCTCCTGCTCGTCCCGGTAGACGTAGAGGATCTCGTTGGGCTGGTCGAACCTGCCGCGACTGCGGACGACTGCCTTCTCGCAGGCGAGGTAGAATTCCTCGTCGGCGACGCACCACTCGGAGGCCGTGCCCAACTCCACCGTGCCGATGCACCCGTTCTCGAACTCCAGCAGGCCCAGGGCGATGTCGATTTGGGGGGCGTATTTGGCGTTCAGGAAGTTGCCGCCCAGCCCGCGGATCGTCTTGATGTCCCCAACGACGTAACGGAGGGTGTCGAAGGTGTGCACCGCGTTCTCAACCAGCGGGCCGCCTCCATCGTCCTCCTGCCAGAACCAGTCCTTCGGCACTTGCCCCGGGTGGTAGCGGTAGTTGAGGCTGATCGGCGCGCCGAAGTCGCCTCCGACGTGCTCCTTGAGGAAACTGATCGCCGGCGCGAAGCGCTTCTTCTGGGCGACCATGAGGGTCACGCCGGCGGCTTCGCAGGCCTCCGTGAGCGCGTGGCACTCCTCGACAGTCGCCGCCATGGGCTTCTCGCAGAGGACGTGGATACCCGCGTCGGCCAGCATCTTGCCCAGGGGCAGGTGCGTCTTCGGCGGCGTGCACAGACACACTGCGTCCGGCTTCGCATCTGAGAGGAGCGCATCGGTGTCCGTGAAGCTCTCGGTGCCGCAGGCCTCCGCGACGCGGGTGACAACTCCCTCGTCCAAGTCGCAGACACCCACCAATTCTGCGGTATCCATCCGTGACAAGACTCGAGCGTGGACCTCACCGATCCCCAGACCGACGACTGCGAAACGCATACGTCGCACCTCCCGGCGCAATTCTCAGCTAAGATGCCCTCACGGGCGGCTCCACTCATGGTGAGACATGACTTTGGTCGTGGCCAGAGAAATGACCGCGCGCCCGTCCTCGAAGGCAACGATCCCGCCCAGCTTCTGGCAGGCGTCGCGCAGTTCGATGTATCGCAGCGCGCCAATGGGCCTGGCTTCACACCGGGCCCGCTTGCCGGCCCGCCTTAGGGTGGCCACGCCGGCCTGATCGTCCACCGCCACCTCGGCGTCGATGAGGCCCGCGAGCCAATGGGCTTCCGCCATGAGACAGTCCTTGTACATGAACGGAGTGTCCAGCGCCACGAGCCTGCCGTTGATCATCACCTGCGCGATGGAATGCACCGGTGTGCTGAGGGCCGAGCCATCCTCGAAATGCACCGTCGCGAACAGGTACGTGAGAGGCGCGGACAGCTTGACCTCAGCCGTCCACCAGGTCCGCCGCGGGCCGAGTTTGCACTTCTCGGTCTTCCACCTGCGGTTCGTCCACCCCGAGCCGCCGACTTCCCCGTGGCAGACCTCCGCTCTCCTGACGGCAATCTTGCCGCCCGCGTTGATCGCCACACTGACGCCGTCGCGCGTGGCCTCGATCCGCAACGACTTCAGCGATGGCGGCGAGTCCTCGTGGGCGTCCTTCAGTTGCGCGTCCAACCATTTGTAGAACGCTTCGTGCGCTGCGTCGTCGACCTTGTGGTCGAGATTCGCGCGAAGCAGCAGATCGGGTGCCGGGTCAATGCCTCGCATAGTGCGCATGAACCGGTGCAGGTAGTAGCAGTTGTCATTCGTTCCGGTCACGCCAAGGACCGGGACGCTGATGTCGGACACGTACCGGGATGCGTCGAAGTTGTCTTCCCAGACCTGGAACTCGCCTTCCGGCAACTTGGTGAAGTAGTCGTGCCAGGTCGAGCCCTCCCACAGCAGCCCGCTGCCGAACAGGTCCACGAAGCACTTGACGCGCTTGTCGATGCTGGCGGTCAGCAGGCCCGTCGCTCCGCCCCAGGAGACCCCAAACAACCCAATTCGCTCGGGGTCGACCTCGGGGCGCGAGCAGAGGAAGCTGATCGACCGCATCTGCGCCAGGACCGCGTTATACAGGTAGTTGTTCTCGAGGGTTGGTTTCACGGTGAAGATCTGCTTCACGGTCATGTCGGGGCCGGTAGAGCGTGAGTGGCTCTCGCGCAGCGGGCCCTTGCCGGGCAGGTCAATGGACAGCGCCGCGTAACCCCGGCCGGCGGCCTCAGTGACTCGGCTGATCGTCGCGTAGCCGCCGCCGCCATGCACGAGAAGCAGGGCCGGCAGCTTGCCTTCGTGCGCCGCCGGATAGGCGTAGTACCCGAAAACACGCACGGGTTTGCCCTGCCAGTCGTGGCTTGTGAAACGTGCCTCGTGGACCTCGATCTTGCTCCAGCGCTTGAACCGGGATCGCAGGCGTTTCAGGTCCGCGTCGAGGGGGGCGTCTGTCTTCCAGCCGGCACTCATTAGCCTCTTGAGGACCGGTTGCGTGTCCCGCTCGGGCATGGCCTCGCAGAGCAGTTGCGGGGATCGGAGCTCCCGGCGGACCTGGGGTTCGTTGGATGCCGGGACAGCAGGTCTTGCCGCGGTGGATTCTGTCTCAGGCACCACGCTCTCGCCCGTCTGGGAATCGCCGTCGGAACGAGCGCAGTTCAACCCGGTCGGCGAGATCGCGAGCACGACGGTGAGGGCCGCGAGGCATGTCCACCTGGCGAGGCGTCGACTCATGCTTTGTCTCCTGGTCCGGAATGGGCAAAGGGAAGCGCCAGCGGGCTCCGCCCCACTGGCGCGCCGGGTTGGGGGCATTGTACTCGCGCCCAAGGGGGATTTCAAGCGCGGCGGTTCGCTTTGGTTGCGCGGCAGGCGGGGCGTGTTATAATCGCGACATGCGAATCCTCGGCGTCGACCCGGGCCTCAACCGAACCGGCTACGGAATCATCGAGCATGACGGCGCGAAGCCGCGGATGCTCGAAGGCGGCGTCATTCGCACTCAGGCCGACGCGCCGCTCGAGGTCCGGATCGCGACCATCGCCGAGGGCGTGCGCGCGGTGATCGCGGAGTTCGACCCCGACGTCATGGTTGTCGAGCAGCTCTACTCCAAGTACGGCCATCCCCAGACCGCCATTCTTATGGGGCATGCTCGGGGCGTCATCTTGCTAGTGGGCGCCGAGAGAGGCCTGGAGGTCATCGACTACGCCGCGTCCATGGTCAAGCGCTCTCTCACGGGACACGGTCGGGCGAGCAAGGAGCAGGTCGGCGCGATGGTCGCTC
This sequence comes from Candidatus Zipacnadia bacterium, assembly GCA_029821745.1. Lineage (GTDB taxonomy): Bacteria > Armatimonadota > Zipacnadia > Zipacnadales > JABUFB01 > JALGSS01. The sequence goes on along the minus strand of JALGSS010000272.1, from coordinate 3,039 downwards.
ACATGCTCGAGCTGCCGGAGGCCCCGCAGCCCAATGACGTCAGCGACGCCCTCGCCCTCTGCCTTTGTCACGCGTCGCCCATGCGCCGGGACACCCCGAAACAGGGCTTGCCGCCGAAGATCGCCGAAGCCATTGCCCGACAGGGAGGCACACGCTCTTGATCCGCCGCATCCACGGTCAGCTTGCCGGCGTCGACGAGGAAGCGGTCTTCATACAGGTAGGCGGGCTCACCTACGAAGTCCTTGTGCCGCCCTTTGTGCGTGAGAATCTGGAGGGCCGCCCGGTCGGGTCCGAGATTGAGTTCTCAACCTACCACTACCTGCAGACCGACCCGGCGAAGTCCGTCCCGGTCCTGCTTGGCTTCGAGACGGACACCCAGCGCGAGTTCTTCGAGTTGCTCACCGACGTGCCGCGGATCGGTCCGCGGGCCGCGCTCAGGGCGCTGTGCTTGCCTGTAGCCACCATCGCCAAGGCCATCGAACTGCAGGACCAGACGCTCTTGAAGAGCCTGCCGGGGATCGGCGCTCAGAAGGCCAAGGACATCATCTCGACCCTCGCGGGGAAGCTCGGGAAGTTCGTCGATGTGGCCGATCTGGAGCGTGCGGAGGCCGTCGATAAGCCCCTTCGAGACCATGAGGCCGCGGCCGTTGAGATTCTCGCGCAACTGGGCACCAGCCAGGCCGATGCCGTGCAGGCCGTTCTCAAGGTCCACGAGGATGACCCGTCCGTGGATTCCGCCGACGAGATCGTTCGCCGCGTGTTCCGAAGTCGCTGAGGCCCGTGGCCCTGGTTGTGTTGGGAATCCCATCTGGATGGCTGCGGGGTAGCGAGACCGGTACCCGGTCTCTATGACCGGGGCCCCGCAGGGCCGTATAGCCATCCTGAGAGCGTCCGTGGGGCCCCGCCGATTGTACGGCATCGGCACCCCACGGCTATTCCGCATTTCTCAACACGCCACCCTCCGCTCGCTTAGCGCTCCCCCCACAGCCGCTTGTGGAATTCCTCGCGGTCCATGGGGTCCTTGCCCTTCGGACTCGGCGGCTGGGGCCCGACCTCCCGCAGCCACTGGTTGTGGGCTCCCCGCAGCTTCAACGACAGGATCACCACCTGCAAGGGCGCGACCTCTACGTACACACCGGGGTGCCCCCAGGCCCTGGCCATGGCACTCCACTCGAAGTGGCCGCTGAACTCCCGCTGAACCGTCTCGCCCGGGTATGAGATCCGCAGCAGACGCATCTGCATCGGCCGGCAGCGGACATCCACGGCGATATTCTGGGGCGTCTGGCTGTTATTCCACAGCGCAATGATCCCCTCGTCGGCGCGGATGAAGGGCCGGTAGGTGACCGGCTTGCCGGGGGCGTAGCCCGCGAGGTCCGTATCCACCGGCGGCGTGAGCGCGCGCACTCCCGCCAATTCCCGCGTCAACTCCCGGTAAACCGCGAACAATGCCTCGTTGCGCTTCCCGTCAGGGCCCACAAACGCGATCTGCGAGGCGTCTTCGGCCACGGCGGGCACCGACACTCCCTGTGCGCCCATCGAGAACACATGCAGGATCGCCCGGGAAAGCAGCAGCGCGTCCAACCCCGGGATGCCCGTCGTGTGGCCGCCCAGGTTCTCGGCATAGAAGGGAAGCTGCGCATCCTGGCCCCGAAGCAGCCCGCGAAGAGCGCCCATGTCCCACGCGCGGTCGAACCAGTTCCACGCCATCATCGGGCCGGCCGGCGCTCGGCCATCGACGGACTCCCCGACAACCGCGCTCCCAGGCAGTCGTGGGTGACGCACCGTGAGCGCGTCGGCCCAGCGGGCAACGCCGGAGGCCAGCGCGTCATCCAGCGCCTTCCCGGCGGACATGCCCAGGGGGCCTCCCGTCAGATCGAAGGGAATGCTGTGCACGACCGCCTGCCCGGACACTGCCCGGGCCGCCTTGTAGAACTCTTCGGCCTGCTGAACGGTTTCCTGCGGTGCGTCGAGGCTGAATGCTCCTGCCAGCGGCACCATGTCAGCGGGCATCTTGGCCAGCCCCGCGAGGCCGTCCGTCGCAGGCGCGCGCCAGGTCAACGCCACGTCCGCGCCGGTCTGGGCCAGAGACTTGACTGACGCAAGAGACGCCGAGTTGTCCAGAGCCACCGCGTGGAACTGAATAGGCATCTCCCGGAAGGGCGTGAGGTCGGCACCTGCAATGTCCGCGGGGTCCCAGACGGCGCCGAAGGACGGCGCGTACCGCTGGGAGTGCACCAGCAGCGGCATGTACTTCGTGTCGTCGTCGACGTGGAAGGCGACCTTCAGGTGGAAGTCCCCAACCAATAGCGCCTGCACTGGAATATTGAGGGACAGCTTGCCCTTGCCCTTGATCTCCCGGCTGATCTTCTCCGTGTGCCAGCCCGTGGGCCCCATCGTCTCGATGGTTAGCGTCTTGGAGGCGGCGCCACGGCTCAGAGCGTCCAGGAAGGTGCCGTAGCGCCGGCCCCGCGAGACCGTGATCTCTTGCTCGGGGTTGAGTTCCAGCGCCCCTGGGTGGATGAACGTGCTCTCAACGCCCATAATCTCGCGCGTCCGCAGATCCATCTTCCCGTCAGGCTGCCAGCCGTCCTCAATGGTCGCCGAATACTCGGGCAGGTCCGCGCGCTTGACTCTGCGCGTGACAGGTTTGAGGCGCACAGGCCGGACGCGAATATCGTCCACCAGCCATCGCGACGGCGCTCCAACGGCTGCGATTGCGAGTCGGGGTTCGCGCAGGCCCGTGACCACTTTGAGCGCCAGCCGGTGCCACGCCGCGTTCGCGTGGGGGACACCACGCCAGAGCGCCGGCGACTGAGGCTTCTTAGAATCGGCCACCAGCGCCAGGGCAATCTCGCCCTCGCCGGACAGTCGCCGCACGGCAAGGCTCAACTCCACGGGCTTACCGGGGGCGAAGCCCTCCATGACGTCCGATACCGCCCAGGCCTCTATCTGGGCGGAATTCTCCAGCGCGAGGCAGCGTTCCCCCTCGGATGCCTGGGCGTCTTGCCACTCGACCGTCGGCGCGAGCGTGGTCCAGCC
>JALGSS010000271.1 GCA_029821745.1 Candidatus Zipacnadia bacterium | reverse complement strand
GGCAAGTCTGCCTCAGGATTTCGACGGCGCGATGATCTACGAGGAGGAAAGCTACCAGCGCGTCACGGCCTACCTGCTGGAGAAATGCGGGATGCGCCAGGAAGCCTGCGAGACGGCCTTTGTCGCCCTCGGCCAGCCCCGACGAGTGCCTCGGCCGGACGACGCGCCAACGCTGCATCCGGGGAACGCGGCCGCCGTGAGTCCATGGCTCTCTGCGCTGTGCCGCGACCCCGAGGACCTGCCTCGACTCATCGCACTACTGCAGCACGCGAATGGCTGGGTGCGGATCAACGTCGCGAAAGCGCTGGCCTTCATCGGCGACACGCGCGCCGTGGCACCCCTGGCGAAGCTACTCGCCGACGCCAGGCCGGAGGCCGAGTTTGGGTACAGCGGGAAGTTCCTGGACGAGGAGTATAAGGACCCCGCCCCGCGATTCCGCGAAGCGTGGTCGCGCTGCCTGGGCTTGCTGGGCGCCCGTGAGCATGCGGGACTGCTGGCGAGCATCGCCAATGACGATCGCTCCGTGAACGAGGTGCGCTACGCGGCTGCGCAGGCTCTCGGGGACCTGGGCGCTCCCGGAGCGCTGGACGCTCTGCGAGTCATCTCGACAAGCCACCCGGTGACCAGCGTGCGGCAGGTTGCCATGGAGGCGCTGTGGCTTCGCGGGCTGGACATCACTCAGAACTGGGGCAACCCACCGACGCCGCTGGTTAGCCCTATTCCGCAGCCGACTGACTTGCCGGCCGCGCCCGACGCGCTCGTGTTCATCAAGGGCGAGAACGCCCCGCCCAATGACTACCAGAGCGACCACTGGCGCCAGACGTACATCACCACCGACAGCGGCCCAGCGTACCGCCCCGGACGCAACTTGTACGTGCTGCGACCACCGAAACCTGATGGGAAGGTGACGCCACTCACGAGTTTCGAGGAGGGCTACGTCGCCGATGTGGAAGTGTCGTGGGATGGCAAGCGAGTGATCTTCTCCCACCGCGGGGAAGAGGACCCGTGGTGGCATCTGTACGAGATCGATGCGGATGGTGGCAATCTCCGCCGGCTCACTTCAGGGCCCTTCCACGATGTCGGCGCAGCGTATCTGCCCGACGGGCGCATCATCTTCTCATCCAGCCGAATCGGCATGCGCGACGAGTACCACGGCTACCCGAGCACCGCGCTGCATGTGATGTCCTCGGATGGCTCGGGCATCCACGCCATCAGCGTCAATGCCGGGCGAGACAACGAACCCGCAGTCGGTGCTGACGGGCGTGTGATATTCACCCGCCTGGAGGTTTTCTACTCCCGGTTGAAGACCGAACTCACGCTGCATTCCGTGGAGCCCGACGGCACGCGGGACATCGTCATGTACGGCCCGGAACGCCGGGATTTCTGGCGCGGCCTTGACGTTGGCCCCCGAGGCGGCGACTACGACTCCAACGTGCACCCGCTGCATCGCATTCTCCGACTCACCCAACCTCAAGCGCTGGCGGATGGGCGGATCGTCTGCGTGAGCCAGGGCGGCTTGGTGCTGATAGGCCCGGACCGCAACAGCGAAGCCGTCCTGCCTCTCGACAAGCAGCGCGCCTACACCACGCCCTTCCCGCTGCCCGATGGGACGATCCTCTGCGCCTCTACATTGAAGGCCGAAGATGAGAAGGACGTGGACCTTGGCATCTACACCGTAGACCCCGAGAGCGGCGAGATGACCCTCGTGTACAATGATCCCCTGGTGGCGGACTACGAGGCCCGCCCGCTCATTCCGCGCAAGCGCCCGCTGCTCATTGCTCGTCACGTGCGCAGCAATTCGTTCACGGGGCGCTTCGTCTGCAATTCAACCACTCAGACTCAGGAGTCCGGCGTGGAGAAGCTGGGGCGACTGGTGCGGATCGTCGAGGGACAGCCTGTCGTTTCGCGGCACACCACCCAGACGAACTCAAGCCTCGTGTGGCGCAACCACGGCGGGACCTTTGCGAGGGTTCTGGGGACCGTGCCCCAGGCCGCGGACGGCTCGTTCTTCGTGGAAGTCCCGGCGGACCGCATGGTGCATTTCCAGGTGCTGGACAGCGACCGCGATGTCATCGCCACATCGCTGACTTGGGTGTACGCCAGGCCGGGGGAGACCCGGTCCTGCGTGGGGTGCCACGAGCCGCCGGGCAGTACGCCGCGCATGAACCTGCGGCCGAAAGCCGTTGCCGCCGAGCCGGTGCCGTGTCTGCCCTTCGGCGATGAACTGCATTACCGCGCAAAGGTCTGGCTCAAGGGAACTTTGCCTCACAAGGCCGAGGCGAGAACCCGCACGGTCCGCGCCGCGAACCTTCACGCGCGGCAATGATGCCCGCTCAGAACAGGGCGACACGGCGTCCCCCCCTACGTCTACCGTGCGGGGCGCCACTTCACGTTCCGGAACTTCGATCCCGTGCTGCCCCACGAGTAGAGGGCGAATGTGCCCGCCGTGAGTGCCTCGTCGGTCACCTCGAATTCCGGCTCATCGTCCACAGTGACCCGAATCTGCGCGCCGCGTAGGGCGATGCGGACGCGGTACCACTTGTTACGGGCAAAGCCCTTCGTGTTCCGCGCCAAGACGGTGTAGTCTTCGCCGTCCTTGCGGGCGAAGATGCGGAAGGAACGCTGGGCGTCCATAGCCCAGAGGTAGTGGTGCTGCGGATCGGCGAAGCGCAAGGCCATCCCCAGGCCATCGTCATCGGCGGACGAGACCTCAAAGCTGAGTTCGCCATCGGTGAACTCAGAGCCCGGCGCATACTCGCGATACGTGCCGGGGCGTTCCGTGTCCGGGCTGGAATCGGCGGCCTCACCCTTGTAGTGATTCGACATCTCCGCCACGACGCCGTCGGTCACCACCCACTTGCTCTCCGGGGGCCCGGCTCCCGGGGTGTCATGCACTCGCCAGGCGGGCCCGGCCAGCGGAATGATGTCCGGGTCGACGGTGAAGGAGCCGGTGCTGATGGGCCCGGGCACGCCACGGTGGATCACACGGGCACAGAGGGTGGATGTGCGGGAAATGGTGAGCGGGCCTCCGTAGCGTGCAGAATCCGCCTTCGGCGACGAGCCATCCAAGGTGTAGCGCACCTCCTCAGAAGGAGGGTCGGCGAGAAGGGTCACCGTGATCGGCTCGTTCGAGGATGCGGTGGGCGGGTCGATGCGGGGGGCGCGCACGCCGTACTGCTGGAGGGCGCAGGTGGCCTTGATCAGGTAGCTGCAGACGCAGCGGTTGGAGGCCTCGGGCAAGAGCAGAAGGCCGCCGGCGGGGATGGCGTTGATCCAGCACCCGGGACGAATCCCGCCGTAGTTCTCGGTGCCGAGGTCTTTCGTGAGGTCCCGGTATCCGAGAGTGGCTGAGCGGTAGGCCAGCAGGTGCTTAGAGCCGGCGAGCGTGCCGCAGCCGTAGGATCTGGCAAAGCTGAAGTCCGTGCGAGCACCCGTGAGAAGGTCCCACGCCCCCGGCTGAGCATACACGGTCCGGCCGATGATGAGGGGCCGCGAGGAGTACGAGGCATCGACATCCCAGAGTTGTGAACCGTCCGACGCCCTGAACGCCGCGAGGCGCCCGCCGAGTTCAGATGCGACTCTGAAGCTGGTGCGCTGGTAGGCCATCAGCAGGACATCGTGCTCCTCGCTGAGGGCGAGCATAGTACCGTAGATCCCCTCGGCGCAGGTCCAGACGACCTTGCCTGTTTGGGCATCCAGGGCGATGAGCGTGCCTGGGGGATGCTCAGTGCTGTCCCCCTTTCTGCGATCCCTGACGGCGATTGCCCGGTCGATCAGGAAGACGCGGCCCGCAGCGACAGCGATGGCGTTGTTGCGGATCGAGTTCTCAGGCCTGTGGGTCCATCTCAACTCGCCTGTCTCCGCGTCCATGGCGAAGAGCAGAAGAGATTCGCTGAACAGACGGCTCATGTCGGACTTGCCGTAGGCGAAGGCGACCTGGTGTTCCTCATTGTACAGAGACCCGAAGAGCACGCCGTCTTCGCAGGCGACGTATCCCCAGTTGTGCGTCTCCCCACCGGGTCCAGGCGGCGCGACGAACGTGGCGAGCAGTTTCCCCGTGGTGGCATCGAGACGCAGGCAACGGTTCTCGACACGGACATAGAGTGAGCCGTTGGCGATGCACATGTTGCTGCCGGTGATTGCGGCCCCGTTGAGATGCTCCTGATCGTATGGCTTGAGGATGCCGGGCAGAGGGTACTCCCAGAGCACTGTCCCGTTGTAGGCATCAAGGGCGCGCAGGCCGTCGATACCCTCGACGAAGAGAATCCCGTTCCAGAAGAGCGGCGACGGGCCTCGGCCATGGCGTGAGGGCATCTCGAGGGTGTTGTCGGCAAACCAGAGCATCCCGAGCGGGCCACGGACAATGTCGTCGGTGGACGCGCCGAGGTTACCGGGGGAGGCGTACTGGTGCGTCCACTCCCCGGCGCCCGCCAGGGGGCCGCTGGTGGTCACGGACATGTCGCCCGGTTTGCCGACGCAGATGGCGCCCCCGTAGGGCCGCTGGAGGCGTGCTCGCTCCGACGAGGTAGAGGGTCTCCGTCCGGAGAGAACGCTGTCTGCCGAGACAATGAGATTCGCAAGGCGATTGGGCAGACGTGTGTCGGCCAGGTCCGCCTGCAGCACGGTCACGCGGGTGCCATAGAGACCCTCGGCGGCGAGGGCCTCACGGGCGCGTTCGACCAGGGACGCATCAGGGGTCAGAGCGATGACCCGCAGCTCGGAGCGCAGAGCGAGTTCTCGGGCGAGGCTGCCGTCCCCACAGTCAAGATCGACGCAGTAGCCCTTCGTGGCGCCGGTCTTGCGGAGAATCTCCTCGGCCGCCCGCGCGTAGACGGACGCGTCTGCGGGCTGCGGCTCCGGCCGGACCTCAGCGGACTGAGGCGTGCGACCTTCAGGGCCCGTGCCGAAGCAGTGGATGGTCCCCCTGTCCGTGCTGACGTAGAGGCGCCCACCGGCGGCCGCTAGACCAAGAGGGACGCCGTCGACATTCAGAGAGCCCATGATCTCCTGGGTAGCGAGATTCACGAGCACAACGCGATCTGCACCATTCTTACCGTCGCCCGGGATACCCACGACCGCGGTATCACCGGCCGCTATGAGTGATCGACCCCGGGGCCCCGGGCAGTCGATAGTCCAAGATGGTTCACCGGGGGCATACTTCTTGATGGGGTTGCCGCGGCGGTCGACGGCGTCCTTCTCGACGAAAATCTGGGAGGGAGGGATTGCGGTGACGTTCCCCGCTCCGGCATGCACAATCAGGCCCGGGGTAGCGGCCATCGCCGCCGATGGGATGCCTCGCGAGAAGCGCCGACCATCGTCGACGCGGAAGGCATCCAGTTCGCTGAAGTACCACTCACCGACCGCGGAGATGAAGGGACCGGCGCCGCGGCCACTGTATTCCCGGAGTCGGAAGTAACGGAAGGCACCGTCCGCGAGCCCCAGGGCGGCCGGCGTGGCGCGGCCCGTCGGAATGAGGAGGCTATCGCCGGCGACGGTGAGATACCCCTGGGCGGAGATCCCGCTCTTTGCGCGCGCGGTTGGGTGCGGTTGGTCCATCTCGATGTACCCGGCGGAATCATTCTCCCACAATGCCTCGCCGGTCGCGGCGTCGAGGGCCTCCACGTAGATACCCTCAGAGGGCCAGATTCCGGCGGCGATGTAGATGATGCCATCGTGGATTGCCGGGCCACCGCGTACGGGCCAGCGCGAGATGATTCGGCCGTTGCCGAGAACCATGTCGTCGGCCGGGGCGAGGCGCTTGCGCCAGACCAGGCGTCCACTCAATGCATCCAGACAGTAGAGGCTCCCGTCGTCGCTCGCGACGAAGATGCGACCTCGCCAGACTGCCGGCGCGAAGCGGATTGGCCCGTCAGTGAAGACTGCCCAGCGCTGCTCGCCGGTTGCCGCGTCGAGAGCGCGCAGGCAACAGTCGGCGGAGGAGCCGAAGAAGAGCATGCCGTCAGCGACCACCACTTGCGGCGCGTGATCGAAGGGCAGGCGCGTGTCCTGGCCGACCCATGCGGGGTCTGGAGGTTGCACGGCGCGATGGGTCCACTGGTGGGATAGCTGAGCGGGCAGCGGTTCGGGCGTGTATCCGGCGCGGGCCGCGTCGAAGCGGAACTGCGGCCAGTCCCCGGCCCAGAGAGTTGAGCAGCACAGCACCAAGAGAATCATCGGGAGCCAGACACCGGCAGCGGCAGGTGACAGCGATCGCAGGCCTCGCATCAGGTTCACTCCTGGCCGCCTGCCGAGGCGGCGGCGCAGTTTCGGGCGCCGGACATGCCGATGCCCTTCAGTGTGCAACGCGGGGAGTATATCTCGCGGGTCCCGCTGCTGTCGACCT
>JALGSS010000270.1 GCA_029821745.1 Candidatus Zipacnadia bacterium | reverse complement strand
GGTGTTCGGCTTCCGAGCTGCACGATCCTGCCACCGATCAACATCCATGGGCTTGTGCCGTGATTCCGCGCCGGGCATCGAGACACGCGGATGGGAAGGCGAGCGCCCCCTGGACGCATCAATCGTGGGTGGCACTGGTTACCACGCAGTGGGACCAGTGTGGCGTGGCTTGTCTGTCACGCACTGGCACTGGGAGTGCCAGTGGCACCCGTTCCTGTATCTCCACGAAACGACCAGAGGCCGTGTGGCACTGGTTACCACGCAGTGGGACCAGTGTGGCGTGGCTTGTCTGTCACGCACTGGCACTGGGAGTGCCAGTGGCACCCGTTCATCTGACTTCGCGAGCCACGCATAGGGAAGCCCCTTGTGCGACAGGTGGACGGGCAGGTGGCTGGAGTTCGTGGGTGTAGACGTAACATCAACGACCTTCCCCCCAGTCCCTACCCGCACATCCTATACCCGACCAACATGCAGCCATCTACCCAAAACAGACCTCCCCAACTCGTTGTCGAGTCGGGGAGGATAATGTTGCCAAATCAGTTGCGTCCGGAGGTGGGGCGGAGCTACTCCACCACGCGGATGACGTTCGGGATCGAGTCCACGATCCCCAAGTGCTGGATGGCCTCCAAGGCCGTGCGCAGGTGCTTCTGCGGGCCCGGGTGCATCACCCACACGATCTCCGCCAGGTCGTCCCCCACGTTCGCCTCCTGGATCACTGACTCGATGCTCACGCCCTCCTGACCCAGGATCGTCGCGATGCTCCCCAGGACGCCCGGCTTGTCTCTCACGCGCATCCGCACGTAGTTCTTCGAGACAACCTCGTCCATCGGCCGTATGTTCGCCTGGCCCACGCAGGTGCAGGGCACCCGGGCCTGGGCCCCCTTGAGGATGTTCCGAGCGCAGTCGATGACATCCCCCGCGACGGCGCTCCCCGTGGGCAGCGCTCCCGCGCCGCGACCGTACAGCATGACATCGTCGCACGCGTCGCCTTGGACGAAGACTGCGTTGAATACACCATCGACCGACGCCAGCGGGTGGCCCATGGGCAGCAGCGCCGGATGCACCCGCGCCTCGATCTGTCCCTTATCCTGGGTCGCAATGGCCAGAAGCTTGATCACGTAGCCCATGCGCCGGGCGTACTCGATGTCGATCGGGGACGTAGCCGAGATGCCCTCCCGGTACACTTCATCCACATTGATCCGCCGGCCGAAAGCGATGGCCGCGAGAATCGCGATCTTGTTCTGCGCGTCGATGCCCTCCACGTCGGCGGTCGGGTCCTGCTCCGCGTAGCCCAGGCGCTGCGCTTCCGCCAGCACGTCGGCGAACTCGCTGCCCTCCTGGCTCATCTTCGTGAGGATGTAGTTCGTGGTCCCGTTGACGATCCCGATGATGCGGCGGATCTCGTTGGCTTCCAGGCTCTCGTGCAGGGAGCGGATGATCGGGATGACCCCGCCGACGGCACCCTCGAACTGCACATCGACGCCCTTGTCACGGGCGGCGTCGAGGATCTCGCCGCCGAACTTCGCCATGAGCTCCTTGTTCGAGGTGCACACGGGCTTGCCGTTCTCGATGGCCGCCATGACGAGGTCGCGCGCGACGCCGATTCCGCCGATGGTCTCCACGATGATGTCGATCTCGGGGTCGGCGCAGACGGCGAAGCTGTCGGTAGTGCGCAGCTCAGTGGGGACGTCGAAATCGCGCTCGCGCTCCCAGTCGACGTCGGAAATCGCGACGACGACGACAGGCGCGCCGGTGCGCCGCTCGATGGCCTCGGCGTTCCTGGTGAGGAGCTCGTGCAGCCCGCCACCAACGATGCCACAACCGAGGATGCCTACTTTGACGACTCGATCAGCCATTGGATGGTCCTCCCACTGAGCAACTGACATCGCGCGACAGGGCAGACCCCTTGACCGCGCGCTGCAACCCGTGTGCCGGAGTCGCGCCGGCGGATACGACGAAGGCGTGGTCCGCGCCGTCCCGGGCCGGGGGCCTTCGGGTTATATCGGCAGGCAGTCCACGCCGTTAGGGTCCGTCTAAGGCAGTCGCGAAGCGCGCCGTCAAGCCCGGTCGTCAGGTCTCGATGAGCATGAGCGCCTGGCCCGGTTCCACGAGTTCCTCGTTCTCGACGAGAATCTTGAACACAGCGCCCGACACGGGCGAGTGCACGTCATTGAACAGCTTCATCGCCTCGATCAGCCCGACCGTGTCCTCTTCCTCCACCTGCTGGCCGATCTCCACGTACGGTGGCGATTCTGGCGATGCGGCGCGGTAGAAGACGCCGGACATTGGCGCGGTGATCGGCACGACATTCTCAGGAAGCGGCGCATCGGACGCAGCCACACCGATCTCCGGGGCGGCAAGCGCCCCCGGCGCGGCGGCTACGATGGTGGCGTCATATCGCTTCACCAGCGTCTCGTCCTCGCCGACATGCACCTCGATCTCGGCGAGGTTCTCCGACTCGGCGATTGACAGCAACCATTGGATGTCCTCGTCGCTGATTGGCATCGAAGCCCCCAGGGGGAGAAAGACTGTTCGCCGCTCGGCATTCTACCACAGAAGGCCCGCAACGGCCCAGACTTCAAAAAGCTGTAGCGACGGGGGACCCGCCGCTACAGTAAGGGTATGGGAAAGGTAGTCTGGTAGCGGGGGAGGGATTTGAACCCCCGACAACGCGGGTATGAACCGCGCGCTCTAACCCACTGAGCTACCCCGCCACCTAGATGCCTTACTTCCGCTTGCGCTTCTTCTTCTTAGCCTTCTTGCGCCGCGCTTCTTCTTCTTCCTGGCGCTTCAGCTCGACCTCGCGCTGCTGCGTGCGGATGATCTGTTCGTCCAGTTCCACCAAAGGCGACTTGTCGAGGCCTGCAAGCGCCTTGTAGTCAACATTATACTTGCTCATGTATCAACCCTCCAGGCCGTTTAGAATACAGCAAGGGCTACCCAGAGTCAACCATTTTCGCCCCATTGGTCGCCCGTCTGTGCGCGACTGTGGCGTCCGGCGGCCTAGATTGGGTTCAGCGACGGCGACGTGCCCGCAACCATCGGCTGGTTCTCGAACTCCTTGTACCGGTACTCGTGAGTGAGTTCGTTCAGGTACTTGATGTCCTCCGGGTCGATCTCCATGTCGACGACCTCATAGAGCGGGTCGAAATGCGCCGGCTTGCTGCCACCGATGAGCGGGATCACGCACAGCGGCTGCTCCAGCACCCACTTCACCGCGAGCTGGTTGATCCCGATCCCATACTTGTCCGCGACGGCCTGGATCTTGTCGAGGGTGTCGAACAACTCGGGTGTAAGCTGTTTCGCCATTGACTTGATCTGAGCCACCCGCGAGCCTTCCGGGATCGGCTCGTCTCGCTTGTACTTGCCGGTGAGAATGCCCCCGCACTGGGGTCCGTAGGCCATCATCGCGATATTGAACCGCCGGCAGAAAGGCACGGTCTCGATCTCCACCGGCCGGTCGAGCAGATTGTACCGGCACTGGATCGAGACGATGGGCTCCCAGTCGTGCAGCGCGCTCACGCCCAGCAGATGCGCCATCTGCCACGCGTAGTGATTGCTCACTCCCACATAGAGCACCTTGCCCTGCTTCACCAGCATGTCGAGGGTCGACAGAATCTCCTCGGCGCTCACGAGGGGATCGGGGTGATGAAGCTGGAGCAGGTCGATCCGGTCGGTGTTGAGGCGCTTGAGGCTGTCCTCCACCGCGTTCACGATGTGGTACCGCGAACAGCCCCGTCCATTGATGCGCTTGCCGTACATCGGCACCCAGAATTTGGTCGCAAGCACGATCTCGTCCCGGATGCCGTCGAGAGCCTTCGCCAGGAACTCCTCACTGGTGCCGCGGCCATACGCGTCCGCGGTGTCGATGAAGTTGATCCCCTGATCGAAGGCCTTGCGGACGATACCGATGGAGGTCGCCTCGTCACACTTCTCGTAGAATGTCATCGCGCCCAGACATAGCCGCGATACCTGGATTCCCGCATTCCCATACTTCACGTACTGCATGTCCTTCGTCACTCCTCATTGCTGTCAGGCTTGGTGCCTTCGTTGCGCGACGGCGGTTTCAGTCGAAGAATGGCTTTCATGCTCTCAGGCTTGAAGCCGTGAGAGGTCCAGAAACGCTGTGCGGTCTTGTTGCGGACCAGGTAGTGCATCTCCACGTGGTCGACCCCTAGTTCGCGGAACCGAGCCAATGCACAGTCGACCAGTGCGGTGCCGACGCCCTGTCGGCGGAACTCCGGCAAGACGTACAGGTTCGGGATCGTCCCCGTGAGATAGCGCACGCCCGGGATCGGCGCGCTGTGAACCTGCGTCGAGACGAGCCCCACGGCCCGGCCATCGAGCATGGCAAGCCACACGCAGAAGTTGTCGCGCCCGAGCTGCAGGTCGACGAAATACTCGATCGTGGAACGTTCCAGCGCCTCCGGGGGGAAGACTTCGCTGTAGGCCGCCATCTCCCGGTTCAGGGCGCAGTGCAGCTCCACGACCACGCCGACGTCTTCCGCCGTCGCTGCCACGAATTCCAGGCCCAAAGCGCTACCTCCACCACTGCGCGATTTTCGCGCGAAGGTAGCCCAGGGAACGCTGTGTCGCGTCGCCCCCGCGTGGGAGGTTGTCATCCAGGGTCAGGAATCCCTCGTAGCCGGCGGCGCTCAGGCACTGGAAGATGCCGTCCAGGTCCACATTGCCCTCCCCGGCGACGGAGTGCAGGAATTGCCCCGGGAGCCGGTCCGCAATCAGCACCTGGCACACGTGCTTGACGACCTGCTGAAGCAGCGCCACCGGATCGCCGGCGGTCATCAACGGGTTCGCGGCGCTGAAGCTGACCTTTGCGTCCGTGTCCTCAAGCCCGCGAACGACCTCAAGGAATGTCTCCGGAGCGGCCGCGAAGTCGGTCTCATGCCACCGCGGGTCACCGTAATGGTTTGGCACGGCGAGCTGAATGCCCACACGCTTTGCCCCGTCGGCCAGCCGCGAGATGCTCTCGGTACACCACACCAGGGCATCGTCCCGAGGCACGTCTCTGTGCTCCCTGCCGCAGGTCACCTGCAGGCAGTTGGCGCCGAGGGTTCGGGCGACCTCCACCGCCCGGGTGACCCGCGCCGCTTGCGCGTCCCTGACATCCGGGTCGGGGTGCGTGAAGTCGCTCAGGCACGCGACCATCGACACGCCCAGTCCATGGCGGTCCAGTCGCCGGCCGAGAGCGCGCAAGACCTCGGGCTGACGAGATGGGAGCAAGTCATAGTCCAGGGCGACTGAGCGCAAACCCATCACGTATGCCCGCGTCACCCAGTCCTCGATTGGGGGGTATCCAGTGCTGATCGCCGAACTCAAGTGGCAGACTGGAAGCCAGGATACCTGTGGCCGAGACATGCCGGGCCCTCCGTAGAGAGGTGATCGTCTGTGCAGACGAGAATTTCAGCATCACGGTCCTAAGGACCTTTGTTCCGTGACGCTCTGCGAAGTCCACACACCGGAGGCACATATGAACTTTGACCTGCTCATCGCAGGCGGCACTGTCGTCGATGGGACGGGCACGCCCGGCTACCAGGCGGATGTCGGCATTCGCGAAGACCGCATCGCCGCCATCGGTGACCTGTCACAGGCCGTCGCAGCAGAGACAATTGCCGCCACCGGCCTCGTCGTCTCGCCCGGGTTCATCGACCCCCACAACCACGCCAACAATGAGGCTTCGGGCGGCATCCTCAATATCCCGCGGGCCGAGAATCAGGTCCGCCAGGGAGTCACGACACTCATCGCGGGGAACTGCGGCGGATGCACGTGGCCCGTCGCGGAGCACTTCGACGCCGTGGAGCGCGCCCCGATCCGCCAGAATTACGCCATGCTCCTGGGCATGGGAACGCTGAGGAATCTCGCCGTCGAGGACGGGAGCCGACTCGCGAATCGGGACGAGATCGCCCACATGCAGCGGCTCGTGGATCAGGGCATGGACGAAGGCGCAATCGGCATGTCCACCGGGTACTTCCCCGCTCACGTGACTACTGATGAAATCGTCGAGGTCACGAAGGCCGTAGCACGCAACGGCGGCGTGTACTCCAGCCACATCCGTAGCGAGGGCGACGGTCTGCTGGGGTCCATTGAGGAGATCGTCGACATCGGGTTCCGCTGCGAGCTGCCCGTGCAGGTGTCCCACATCAAGACCTACGGACAGCGCAACTGGTTCAAGGTCGACGCGGTGCTCGACCTGATGGAGACGGCGCAGGAGCGGGGAGTTGACATCAAGGCCGATTACCCGTACGCGGCCTGCTTCACCGGCATCATGGCGCTGCTGCCGATGTGGGCTCGCGTTGAGGCGGCGGAGCACGGCGGGATGGACCACCTGCGAGATCCGGCCCTGTACGAGAGAGTGCGCCGCGCGATTACCGACCAGTTCGGACTCATCGGCGGCCCACACAACGTCTTGTTCGCGCCATTGAAGCCCGACCCGGAACTGGACGGCAGGCGCCTGGACGAGTACGCGGAGATTCGCGGCAAGGACCCCATCGAGGTCACCATTGATCTCATCCAGCGCGGCGGAATCTCCTGCATCTACTTCACG
>JALGSS010000269.1 GCA_029821745.1 Candidatus Zipacnadia bacterium | reverse complement strand
GTTCCTCAAGACATGGCTACATAGCGACATCGATTTCGCGCCAAAACTCAGCGCAGATGCCGCTCCCAAGCCCACAAAGCCCAAAACCGAGTACCAGACCCAAGGGAACTTGGGGCTAGGCGCGCGGGTCCGCCCGAAGACTTCCTCTTCGGCTGCGGCACCCGCGCGGTCGGAGTCTGTCCAGCCGGCACCCGCTACGCGCTCGCGACCATCTCGCGCCAGAGGGCGGCGTAGAGGCCGATCACTCGCACCGGATCAGTGCTGGCTGAGCACTCCAGGGACATGAACCCGCCGTACCCGTCCCGCTTGAGCATCGAGAACAGCGCCTTGTAGGGGTAGTCGCTCTCCAGGTCGTGCATGTGCACGTGTCGCAGGTGCTTCTTCACGGGGTCGTAGAACTCGGAGATGGTCCCGAATTTCATCTCCCGCGGGTCGCAGTTGTGGACGATGCCTACGCGCGGATGGTTGGCGATCTCAACGGCCCGCAGCGTGTACTCCCAGTAGTAGAAGTCGCCGTGCATCTCCAGGCAGACATCAATGCCCCGTGGCGCGGCATGCTCGGCAATCTCCCGTAAGGACGCGCCTACATTCTCCACCACCACGTCCTTGTCGGCGCCCTCGGGGAAGGCGTTGCCGAACACGCGGATTCGCGGTGCGCCACAGTCGGCGCACAGTCGGCGGCGAGGTCACAGTAGGCTTTCGCCCGGTCGATTTCCTCCTGGCGCTTCGCGTCATCCAGATCCTCGAACTTGCAGCCCGTCGCGAGGGATGCGAAGGGCACGCGGGCGTCCTCGAAGCGCTTCTTCACGTCTGCCCGTTCACCCTCCGATAGCTCCAGTTCGACGCCGTGCTTGTGGCCCCCCTCCGCCCGCAGCTCGAGGCCATCGATGCCCGAGTCATGTCCTTGCCGAGAAGATACGTCAGCAGACTCAGCTTCATAGTACCCGCTCCCTTAGTCGGTTCGCGTCAGATATCTGTGCTCTGTTCGCTCGTGCCCGCATCACCACCTTCTGCATGACGCGTGGCAGGTGCCGTGAAGGTCCGCTGAGGACGGGCGGCGAAGTGCGCCGCGTTGCGTTACCTCGGCCTGCCGGGAGGAAGTCTCGATGCCTGACCCGATCCGCTTTGGGATACTCGGCCTGAGCATGGGATACTCGCGCGCCAAGATCGCCCATGAGTACACGGATGCCCAGATCGCTTGCGTTTGTTCGCTCAATGAAGAGAAGGCGAAGGCGACCGGCGAGGAGTTCGGGTGCGCTTGGACCACCAACTACGAAGAGATGCTGCAGCGCGACGATCTTGATGCTATCGGCGTCTGGACTGCCAGTGGGAACCACTGCAAGCACTGCACCATGGCCCTGGAAGCGGGGTTCCACGCTTCCACCACGAAACCGATGGACATCCGGGTCGAGGCGTGTGATGAGGCGATCGCCGCTGCGGAGAAGGCCGGCAAGATTCTCGCCGTGGACTTCGGCCTGCGCTACCAGGAGAAGGTGCGGAAGGTCAAGCAGGCCCTGGCGGACGGCGTGATCGGCGACTTGCTGTTCGCGGACCTGCAGATGAAGTGGATGCGCGAGCAGAGCTACTATGACGGGGGCGAGCCGGCGGGCTGGCGCGGCCGGACGCAAACCGAGGGCGGGTCCATCGCCAATCAGGGCGTCCACATGATCGACGAACTCTACTGGCTGCTCGGACCGGTGAAGACGGTCGAGTACGGGCGCACCGGTACCCTCGCCCACGAGATCCAGACCGAGGACTTCACGATTGCCTCCCTGACCTTCCAGAGCGGCGTGTGGGGGCTCATCGAGACCACTACAAGCGCCTTCCCCAACCGTGGGACGAAGATTGAGATCAACGGGAGCGAAGGGTCCATCCGCATGGATGGCGACACCGGGATCGAGATCCGGCGGCGTGATGGGGAAGAGGTCTCCCTGGACGACGTGGCGATCAGCGATGATTGGCCGGCGCACATTCTCGACGACATGGTCCGGGCGATCCGCGACGGCAAGACTCCCGCGTGCCCGGGCGTTGAGGGCAAGCGCTCCGTGGAGATCTTCACCGGTGTCTACGAGGCCGCTCGCACGGGCCGGAAGGTGGAGTTGAACCAGCCGCCCGCAACGTGTTGACGACGCCCACTTCGTGCCGGCAACGTGAATCGCTGCGGCCCGCAAGGAACCTCCTTGCGGGCCGTGCTTCGTCCAAGGGGAAGCACGTGCGTGATGCGCGCCGTCGTTACGCCTCCCGGCACGCCTGGATGAGCGCCTCCGACGTGGTCGAATGCGCGCGGAGCTCGATATTCAGGATTGAGCCTTCGGTGAGCCACATGCCGTCCCACGTGGACGCCATCTCGATGGCGCTGGTGCAGTCGCGAAGCAGGATGATGTTGTAGCCCCGATCGATCATCGGCCAGACCCCGTAGTCCCGGCGCTGTACGCAGATGTTCGCCGCGAACCCGGCGTAGAACAGGTGGAAGATTCCTCGGGCGCGGCAGAGGCGGTGGAGCTGGTCGCCGGTGGCGATCACGAAATCCTCCGGCTCGGGTCCGAGGAAGTCCATGATCTTGCGTTCCGGGAGCACGTCACGGAGCCACGCTTCGCGACGCGGCTCCGACGGTCGGGCGAAGGCTGCATACTCGCCCTGGCGGTTGCGCATCTCCGGCGTCGGCCAGTCCGGTGACTGACTGGCGGAGCCGAACAACTCCGCGTCTGACGCGTACTTCGTCCACTGGGGGTACATGCGCGCCTGCGCAGGCGAGGGAGCGTGCACCACCGTGATCCCAGTCTGTCTGCAGGCCTGGATCGTCGGCAGGATCCGCTCCCGCGCGATTTGACCTCCCCGCTCCAGGTGCGACTCGATAGGGTGCTGGTCCCAGCAGTCCACGAGCACCACAGCGGCCTGCTCGGCGGGGATCGTGAACTCGCGCTCCGCGGGCACCAGGTACTCCTCACGGTATGGGGACTCAGGGTCCGCAGTCTCGCGGCTGTAACGGACCGTCAGGGTTAGATCCGGCATCGGGGTGGCACCTCGCAGTGAACGTGCCTGGCTTGTCGGCGGGGAGAATGGTTGTGTTGAATAACTAACAACGCATGGCCGTGGGGTGTCACGGTGTGTGTGACGGGGCCCCACGGAGGCCGTGAGATGCCTTGCACGGGGCCCCGTCGCACACGACGCGACACCCCGTGCCCATAAGCTCTCTTTCTCAACGCAACCGAATCGTCGCCCCGTACGGTCTCAGTCAGGAGACGCCGAGGGGGACTCGCCGCGCTCCAGGTACGCCTTGATGATCGCCGTCGCTTGCTCGCCTTGCTCATAACTTCCTTCTGTGTTGCGTCGTCGTCGGCTGCCTATCTTGTGTTTGTCGCTATCCTCCAAACCAATTCCACAAGGCCTGGAGAAGGTTGGCCCACTTCTCCTCCCTCGTTGGCTTCTGGTACACCTTCCGGATGCTAAACACCGCCCAGACGAGCCAGGCAATGAAACACAGGACGCCTACCACGGGGCCAGAGAATATCCATCCAAAGCCCACGAAGAGTATCCCAACGCCGACGAACAGACCCACAACAATCGGCAGACTAATCAAAAAACAACCCCAGGCACAACACCCGTCGTCTTCATCCGGCATAGCAATCCCCCCTCTCAGGGCCTCCGTTGTCGCCCGTCAGCGCCGCCTGCTGCGCCCCTCTTCGTCCGTCGGCAGGTGGGCCCGCCGATAGCGTTCCCTCAACTCGCCATCGTCCACCACCTCAAAGTCCTCGGGAACAACGAAACCCGTAGATCTCGGTGGGGACCGATGGGTTGTTTCTGCAGCGGTAGGTACCCCGGAAGTACCTCGTACTGTCATCGCGCCAGGAACCGCCCCGCAACACCCGCAAGAGACCCGTCGCCGGGCCGGTGGGATCATCTACAAAACCCACCTGGGACAAGCCGTGCCAATCTCCGCACCACTCCCAAACGTTCCCCGCCATGTCGAGCGCCCCACACCAACTCGCCCCCTCCGGGAAGCTGCCCACCGGGAACGTCCGTCCGCCCGGCCCCTTGTTGTACGGGTTGCAGCACTTCTTCGGGTCCCATTCATCCCCCCACGGGTACTTGCGCCCCTCCGGTCCCCGAGCAGCGTGCTCCCACTGAGCCTCCGTAGGCAGCGATAGCCCATAGTGGTCGCAGTACGCCTTCGCATCATGCCAGCGCACTTCCACCACCGGGTGGTGGTCGCCCTGTTCGATGCGACGGTCGCCTCTCGGGAACTTCCTCCCCGTCGCCTCGCAGAACTTGCGGTACTGGGCGTTGGTCACCTCGTACTTGCCCAGCCAGAAGCCCTTGGTGATCCGCACACGGTGCACGGGCCTCAAATTGAGGGGCACAGCATACGCGACGTCCTCATCGTTGCTTCCCATCATGAACTCCCCCGCCGGGACCCAGACATACACTCCGCCATCCGGCCCCCGAACTTCCGTGCCCAGTTTCACCCACGGTTCGGGCTCTTACCCCAGCGACACCATCGGCAACGCCAACAGCACCAGCACCGACATCAGAACACGAGACATGTCACTTCGCTCCTTTGTCATTGTGCTTCTGTCGCCCTTCGACGCAGCGCCTTGTCCTCGCGCCGCTGCTCTAGGCGGTCGCGCTCCGCCCGCTTGTGCTGCCGCCCGTGTCCTCGTCTCGGCCCACGGTCACGCCCAGCGCGCCCGCTGCGGAGCACGCCTGCGAGTCGGTGTCGAAGCCGATCACGCGATACCCGGAAGCGAGGAGCCGCCCGGCCATCGCCTTGCCCACAAGCCCCAGGCCGATTAGGCCAACCATGGCAGTCATGGTCACCTCGTCAGGATGGAGTATGGCGTCGAGGTCGCGTCAATCGCTGCTACGTCGGTTGGCGCCCGTGATCCCGAAGAGCACACCCACGAACAGCGCCAGCTTAAAGGCTGTGTACCAGGATATATTGGCGGCGATCAAGCCTTCCTCGACCGCGCCGGGGAACAGGTCAGGGATGGTCCAGGCCCAGAGCCACTTCACCACCAACAGCACGACGAAGATCGCCAACGCGGCGATCGCCACGATGCCCGGAATGATGAGGCAGTACTTCGGCCGTCTCATAGCCTTCCCCAACTCCCACATGAGCAAGGTGTACGGCCCAAGAGCACGCTCGTCAGCCTATTCGACGAGGAATGCGGCGGTACCTGTCCCCTCTATGCGCGCCGGGACCATGGTCTGGACGCCGAAGGCGGATCGCTTCGCACCGACCCGGTGGCGGCATGCCGCTTCGCTTCACGCTGTCAGGGCGCAGCCAGGGCGGCCATCGCCTTCTCGATCTGCCGGGCCAACACGCGCCGGCTGTCGTAGATGAAGCTCGGTTTGATGTGAGGGCAGTTGTCATAGGCGAGGATGAAGGCGTCGGCCTGCTCGAGAGTACGCTCGCACTCCTTCGCCAGGCCCGCTTTCCCGGCCCCACGCGCTTCATCCGCCAGCTTCGCCAGCAGGACGTGGTACTCGTAGTCCTCGAAGCCGTCCCTGAGCATGACGATGCGAAGTGATGGGCTGAAGGTGCCGTCAGGATTGGGGTAGAGCAGGAATGAGACTCCGGCTGCCTTGCTCCCGCTGCCGTTGGGTTCTTTCCAGGGATTCCCTCGCCAGCGGTTCACGGTCCAGATCAGGTAACCGTCGATGCCGTACTTGTAGCTGAGCCACCCGATGGCCCGGTGGTCCACGGCTCGTGCGGCGATCCGCATTCCCGCCCGCGGCCCCACGTACCCGTTGTACCACCACACCTCATTGCCCAGCGCCTGTTGCTCGGCCAGAACGTCGGTGTCGAAGCAGCTCATGTTGATGCACCAGACATTCATTCCTCGCAGCAGCGGCGAAGGGGTCTCGGCCCCGAAGAGCCTGATCTTCGGGTGGGCGGCGTGGATGGCGTCGAAGACGCGGCCCAGGAGATCAAGATCTCGGGGGGTGGAGTGTTTGTGCACGACCACTTCGTCGACGCAGTAGACGTAGCAGTCCTCCAGCCATCCCCTCTCGTCCAGCCACTCAGCAGCGACCCGGTGCGCCTCACCGACGCGCGCTACATACTCGTCCGTGCCCTTCTTCGCGCCCAGAAAGCCGGCCCTGTCAAAGAAGAAGGGAACCGGCATGTGGTCCATGTGGTGGCCCATCGCCAGGTAGCGCCGAACGTACTCCTCGAATTGCTTCGTGTCGCCGATGACCACCCGCTTCTTCTCTTCATCCCACTTCATGGGCAGGTTGCCGATGCCGGAGGGCGACAGGCGACAGCGCGACAGGTACTCCATGAAGGCGGGCTCTTGCTCCAGCAGGAACGGCCAGTACTCCGGGTTGCCGAACCATTCCTTGATCTCATCGCCCCAGCCCCACGGACCGTAGATGGTCGTGCTGGTGCGCAGTGATTGGGTGACCGGCAGCGCGAAGCCCCACACGTGCAGGGCCAAGGATGCCTGCATGTCGCCGCGAGAGGTATGCACGGCTATGGGAGCGGAGTAGTCGCCGGGGGCAGTGTCCTCGGGCACATAGACCTCAATCCAGATCGGCCAGTTGCCTGGTCCCGTTACGGTGAAGGGCTTCGGCCCCGGCAGGGCGTCAGGCAGGCCCTCCGGCAAGCCTTCCCGGGCGGGCACGTGGGCGGCCTCGCTCCAAGTGACGTTTTCCGCGGCGATGGTTGCCCCATCCGGTCCTGTCAGCGCGCCGATCTCGACTGACACCTCGCCGACCTCGGCATCACCGATGGGTGTGAGCACAAGCTGCACCGCTTCGGTCTCGTTGCGGGCGGAGGCCAGGCGAAGCACCGGGTCGGCGTCGCCGGACGGGAGGTCCTCGTCCACGCGCCGGACTTTCCGGCACGAGCCTTCCATCCACAGCGTCGCCGCAGCCGACCGGGTGACAACATGGCGTACGGGCCGCTCAACGGGGGCCGCGTAATCGGTCGCCTTCGTCAGCCGCAAGTTGTCGATGTAGAAGTCGATGACCGCGCCATCAGCGTACGTTGACTCGCTGAGCCAGAAGCTCACCCATGCGAGATCCTGGGCCATGCTGACATCGCGAATGCACAGCTTCTCGTGCGCCCACTTGCCGTGGCGCAAGTCGATGAGCCGGGCCGAGTACAGAGTCTGCTCTTTGCTGTTGCGGAAGGTCGTGTTCAGCGCGAAGTCCGGGTCCACTGCGTCCTTGCTGGTGAAGAACAAGTCGAACTCAAGGAAGTCGTAGGAGGATGCGTCGATGGGCGGCTCGTAGGTCTTGCGCACGGAGGGCCAGCCCAT
>JALGSS010000268.1 GCA_029821745.1 Candidatus Zipacnadia bacterium | reverse complement strand
CGTGGCCATCGACAACCTGTGGTCACCGGAAGAGGGCCGGACGCGGGCACCGGTCATCCCGGGCTGGTATACGGTCTCTTGCGACGTGGTGAGTGTCGATACGGACACCGCGACGGTCGCTGTCCGGAGTGTGGACCAGACCCTCTCCCAGCCGCTCAGCAAGGTGTTCCCAGTGCAGCGGGGCGATGTCGGAAAGCGGGTCGTCTTCCGCCTGTTCACCGGATATCAGGGCTACGGGTATACGACTGGAGCGCTTGAGTTCAGCGCCGCCGGGTGCCGGATCACCCGCATACTGTTCGAGAAGAAGCGTCCGGGCGATCAGGGGTCCGCATACGGCGAGGCCGCATACATCGACACCCAGACGGTACCGCTGCCAGGAGAGTTGTGGGTCGTCCCCTGACCGGCGTTCCTCCGAAGGGGCGAGGCCCGCACCCGCACCAATGAGAGACGTTGCGTCGCAACGCGACGAACGGGGCATCACGATCAAGCGCGTGGGCATCCGCGATCTTCACCTTCCCGTGATGATCCGCGAGAAGTCAGGGCGGCGCGCCCGCGCCCGCGTTCTCGGCGTATTCGACGCCAGCGTGGAGTTGCCGCAGACGGAGCGCGGCACCCACATGAGCCGCTTGGTCGAGGTGATCGCCAAGTGGAGCAAGAAGAGCATCTCTCAGGTCGAGATGCACCAGATCATGGACGAGATCGCCCACGCCGCCGGCGCGAAAGCGGCTTCAGTCAGCGTCGGGTTCAAGTACTTCCTTGAGAAGCGCGCCCCGGCGAGCGGCATCGCTAGTTCTCTCGACTACGACTGCAAGTTCGAGGCGTCATTGGACGATGACGAGCGCCGGTTCGTGCTGGTAACGAAAGTCCCTATCATAACGCTGTGCCCATGCTCAAAGGAGATCTCGGAGCGTGGGGCGCACAACCAACGCGCACTGTTGACCGTGCACATTGAGGCAGAACCGGGTGTCCTGATCTGGCTCGAGGACCTCATCCCGCTGCTGGAGGAGCAGGGAAGCTGTGGCTTGTACCCTCTTCTGAAACGCGTGGACGAGAAGGTCGTGACCGAGACCAGTTACGACAACCCGAAGTTCGTCGAAGACGTGGTACGCGACACGGTGCTGGCCCTGCGCGAGATACCGGGGATCCAGCGTTACAGAGTCGAATGTGAATCAATCGAGTCAATCCACAACCATGTCGCGTACGCCATGGCTGAGAGCGAGGCCCGTTGATGCAAACCGCAATCGCAGTGTTTCTACTCTTACTTGGAGCGGCAATCCTGGTCGCCGGCTACCGAGCCTACCGGCAGATGATGCAGCGTGCCGGGGAGTTCTCCGAGTCCACGCCGCGGATCGATGTCGCCGAGATAGAAGGTACTGGCGACGTGGGCCCGGACGGCCTGGTCTACCTGTTCGCACACGAGTTCGTCCAGCCCAAGTCCGCCGGCCCCATGACGCTGGATCGCGACAAGGCCTACGCGCCGATGACACAGGATGAGCTCGACCCGGAAGACTGGGCCGTGCAACTGCTCTACGTTGCCGTCACGGACCTGCATGACGCCGCCGCCGTCGAGTGCCGCATCGTCGAGCGCCAGGCGACATTCATGCCGCCCTTCCCCCACAAACGCTGGGAGCTTGAGGTCATTCAGCGCACGCCCTTCGAGGCGTCTCCGGTCATGTCCGCGCTGGAAGTCGCCTTCGAGCTCATGCGCTCGCGCAAGCAGCAGCGCGTAGCCCAGGGGAAGGAAGAGCCCGGCGAGCTCTGGTGTCCACTCGACGAGATCATCGAGCGCGCGCTTAAGGCGATGCGCCAGGAGATAGGCTTCTGGGAACGCAGCGGGGTCTACGGGGACTTGCGCAACTATGTCGCGTCGGCGTTGATCGCCCAGGGCTATGTGATCCAGCCGGACCGCGAGACGTGGCTCGACAGAGCGCGTTCCAGGCGACCCAGGCCGAACGTGCCGGCCATTGAGAAGGTCAAGCCCGATGCCGAGGAGCTCGCGAAGCGCCTGGCGCGGTTCAAGGCCACCCACGGATCGCCTTTCGCCCGGGGTGAAGCTGAGCCGGCGGAAGGCCAGCAACAACTCGTCCGGGAAGCCGACCCGTCTCTTGCCACGCGCGAGAGTGAGTTCGAAGAGATGCCCTTCGACGACTGCCTGCGTATCAGCATCTATGAGACGCTCGTGAGTCTGAAGCAGTTGGAGCCGAGTAGCGGCTCAGGCGTCTGAGGCGCCTTCTCCACCCATGAAGATCTCTGACCTGATCACGGTTCACGACGCGGCACGAGCCATCGACCTCGCGGCCATTGAGCAGTTGTTGCAGGCCCTGGATCGAGAGGGCGCCGACCTCACCCTCGGGACCGCGACTCAGTTGGGTGAGTTGCTCGGGGAGTACGTGACCTCCGAGTCACAGCCCGTTGATCCGCTCAGGACTGTCTTGAGCGCGATCATCCGCAACGGAGAGCGGGGCGGCGCGTTCCTGGTCCGCGGCAGTGGCGGGTCGGGGAAATCGCACCTCCTGGCGGCCACGGCGCTCCTCCTCAGGAGCCACTCGGCCCGGTCAGCGTTCGTCAGTTCGCACCCGGCCTACGACGACCTCCAGCGCCGCTTCGACGGCAAGAACCACTTGGTCGTGCCGATCCCTCTCGCCGAGCACCGAGGACATGAGGAGCATCTGGAGGACATTGTCTTCGATCGCACGGAGCGCGCTCTGAGATCTCCCTCTCACAGCGTCGCGGTCGCGCTCTCCGAGCAGTCCTACGCCCTCGACCTCATCGAGCGACACATCGTGCCTCGCTACGAGGAAGACCTCGACGCATACACACGCGAGCACGCCGCCTCGCATCGTACTTGGCAGAGCCTATGCAAGAAGGCGCCCGCCCAGGCCGTGCACGTGGCTCGCCAGTTCGCCCAGGTCATCCAGTACCCTCTCGATTTCCGGCAGTCCCGCGTCGAGCGTCTCTCGCGTCTGCTCGAGGTGGCCCGTGAGCTGCACTTGTCCGGAATCGTCTGGCTGCTCGACGACCTCAATGAGTTCCTCTCGGGCGTGGGCCCCAAGGCGGTTCACGGCGACTGCTCCTTCCTGGACTTCATGGGCCAACGCTGCAAGATTGCCCCCCTGTTCATGGTGGCGGCCCTCAATGAAGGGCTTGAGCAATTGACCTCGGTGGAGCCGTATCTGCTCAACGCGATACGGTCCAGCTACCGCACCGATCTCGTTCTCAGCCCCCAGCACATGCGCACCGTCGCCCGTAGGCGCGTCATCGCCCCCGTGGACCCGGAGGAGTACGTGAGGGCGACCGCCGAGGTGAGGACTGCGTACCAGGCTGCATTCGGCGCCGCCACATTCTCGCCGGACGAGCTCGCAGAGTCCTACCCGCTCCATCCAGCCGCCGTCCGCTGCCTGGAGAGCATCGCGGAGCGCTTCTTCGGTGCCGCCGACACTCTCGTGGCATTCATGCAGGACCTGCTGGACAACACGTACCTGGCCGGCGTGCTGCAGCGAGATCATCGCCAACTGATTACCGTCGACGACATCTTCGACTACCTGCGTCCCCGGATCGCCGCGCATCCGGAAGTCTCCGCCTACGTCTACGAAGTGTTGGACTACTACCAGAAGAATGCTGAGGAGGTCTACCCGTCCGACCCGGATCTGTGCGTTCGCCTGGTGCGCCTCCTCATCATTTTCCGCCTGGCCAACATGCCCGCTCCCGTGCCTGTGCTCGTCGAATCCCTCGGCCTTGATGAGACCGGGGAGGCGTGCTTCGACACGGATGGCGTCACGGCCGCGCTCGAGGCCATGCGCCTGAGCGGCAACTTCGTGGACGTTCGCCGTAGCGCCGCCGATGGCCCTCCCGCGTACGCCGTGGATGTCCAGACCAGCGTCAGCGAGAACCTGCGACGTCGGATCGCCGCTGCCAAGGCATCCTTCGGGGACGGCGATCCCCATGTCTGGCGGCGCGTTCAGGCCGCCTGCGACGAAGCGTCATTCCCCCTGGCCCATCTCACCGAGAGCCGCACCCTCGAAGTGCAGTGGCAGAATGCATTCCGCTGCGTTGCCGCGGAGCTGGTGGACTTGGCCGCCTTTCCGCCCACCGCAATCAACGAGTACGTCGCCGATCTCGCAGACCCCTCGACGGTCGAGGACGTCTGCCTGCTCGTGACGCCACTGGCGGACAGCGCCTCCCAGAAGGCCGCGTGGGAGCGCTTGTGCGAGACGACCCCCGCCACGCGCTGGTCAGCCGCTGTGCTCGCGTGGGTGCCCCGGAAACTGACGCCCCAGGAGCTCGACAGGCTCAAGGAGTTCACGGCCATCGCGGACCTGCTCGAGGACGAGAGCGCGCTGGCGACGGAGTCCGGCCTCCGCGACCAGCTTTCAGAGATGTACGGCCCGGGGCTCATCCAGGCGCGCAAGATCGTGCGGGGGGCCTACTACCAAGGCGAAGTCTTCTCGCCATTTGGTCCTGTCGGCGCGGCCGCCGATCTCGAACCGGTCGCCGGCGATTGGGCCGCCACCTTGCAGGTCATCACGACGCCCGCCTTCGAGCGCGTTTTCCCTCAATTCATGGAATTCGCGCCCCGCAGGCCCATCCTGTCACGCGACCAGATCGATACCCTCGTCGACGAGATCATCCGCCCGGGGCAACTGACCCTCCCGGAGAATGACCCTCGCGCAGAGCTCGTCCACTCTTTTCTCCTGCCTCTCGGGCTCGTGACGCTGCGAGACGATACCTGCACGGTGGACGTGAGCCGCTCCAAGGTCGCCTCCGAGGTCGTCGCGCGGGTCCGGCAACGCGATCAAACGCCGCTTCACGAGGCGGGCCGGCCCATCGCCTGCTCTGACCTCGCCCAGCACCTCGTGAAATCGCCCCTCGGACTGCCCCCGGAGATGTTCGAGCTCGTGGTGGCAGCCCTCATCCGCACCGGCTACCTTGCGGGGCAGCGTGAGCGCGACCATCTCCTACGCATGGAGGACATCGACACGCCGCTGAGCGGGTCGATGCAGTATGTCGCCCGGCCGCCGCTACTGTCCCCGGCCCGCTGGCAGATACTATCTCGCGTGTGCCGCATCGCCCTGGATTTTGCACTTCCCGCCCCCGACTTCGCGGTGCAGCAGATCGCCTGGGAGTTCCTCGTCGAGGCCCGCACGGACCACCTCGACAAGGCCCGAGACGTCCGGGAACGCCTCCAGGCGCACATTGAACGGCTGGAGCAGCGCCCTACACAGTGGAGCGAGACCTTCGCGGATATCGACGCGCTGCAAAGCACCTTCAACTGCGTGCGTCCCGAGTTGCCGCCGGCCATCGGGCTGGAGGAGTTCGTCAACGATGTCGAGGGGTTCATCGGGGACTCGCAGGGCACGTCGCGACTGGCGGGCCTGTTCCGGCGCATGGATGCCCTGACCAGCTATCTGGACAAGCTCGCCTCCGAGGTCGTGGCGGTCAGGGACTACATGCTCAGTGACGACTTGGACCTGAGCGGGAGCCAGGACCTTGAGGGGCGCCGGCAGTCCGTCCTGCAGCTCGTCTCCAGCGGCGAGCAAATCCTCAGCGAGGAGATGAACCTGCGCAGGCTGGTCCAGATATTCCTGGGTTCATACAAGCGCGCGTACCTGTCCTGGCATGGCCGCGTGTATCGCTCGCCTGTCTTCGACCAGTACCGGGCTGTCCACCAGTCCGCGGAGATGCGCGCGCTCAATCAGTTGAGCAAGGTCCACGTGGACGTGAGATTCACCGCTGATGACATGGCACACCGCATCGAGGAGCAGGTCGGCCGCCGGTGCCTGCGCTCAGACCTCTCCGACGCCCTCGACGAAGCGCCTGTCTGTCCCGATTGTCGCTTGCGGATGCAGCAGGAGCCTCAACTCGTTGAGGTGGACACGCTGCTTGATGAGGCGCGCGCAGCGGTCCGGGGACACCTGGAGAGCCTGTGCGCCGCGGGGGTCCAGCAGAGGATCAGGGAATACGCCGCATCCGTGGGAAGCCGCGGCGACATTACGGCTCGGCTCGAACAGATCGCCCAACTCGACCCCGAAGCGGGCCCGCGCCAGATTCTGACGCTATTCACGGATGACACGATCGCCCATGTCAACCGCGCGCTGACCGGCACCCGGATGGCGCCCAGAGACCTCGGCGAGTTGCGTAAGCTCATGGAGGGACGCACCCTCACCAAGGACGAGGCGCAGACTGTCTTCAGACAATGGCTTGAGGGCGATGGCGCCGATCTCGACGACGATGGGTTGCTGCAAATCGACGGATAGGCCCCCCCAGGGTCAGTCGGGATCGCCGGGGGGCTCTGTCTCCGCGGGACTGTCTTCCGTGAGATCCTGGACATCCGGCTCCCAGTCGATCTTCCCCAGCACCCCGAGATAGTCCGCCTCAGTTAGTTCCTCAGGTCTCTTCTCCAACAACGCGACGATGACGCCCTCCATGACATTCGTGCCGAAGGAACGCCCCTCCATCCTCGGAGTCGTCGTGACAAGCCGCGCCAAGCCCCGCTTGCCGAGCATCTCCACATCGTCCTGCGTCGTGGTGTTCGTGAGGATCGTCTTGCCCGCCAGGTCCCGCTCTGCGTGCTCAGAGGGCGGCATGAACCGCTTGACGAAGTGCATGTCCCCGGCGATGACGTCGGCCCAATCGTAGTAGCGTCGGAACTTCGGTGTCGGCTGATTCTGCTTCTCACCCGTGGGATAGAGCACCTTGAAGGGCAGCAGGCAGACGGTGGGCAGAAGCACGCGTGCCAACACCCGCAACGTCGACAGCTTACGGACCGGGATCGGCAGGCCGAGGGCGAAGATCAAGTCGCCGAAGATGTCCTGGGTAGGTAGCTCGTCGAAGGCTTCCGCCATGCCGAAGCGGTCCACAGCGCTGGTGATCAGCACCTTCAGATCGCCCAGGCCCCGCTGCTCCTGCTCGGGATGCAGCCGCCCGCTCTCGGCCAGCTTCCGCACAGTGGC
>JALGSS010000267.1 GCA_029821745.1 Candidatus Zipacnadia bacterium | reverse complement strand
ATGCGAACCATCGGACGCGGGCAGGCCGCGTTCTTCTACTTCTACACACACTACAGCGACCCGACCGCGATGACCGTGCCATTCGTCAACGGGTTCACAATTGCGAAGGTCTGGGACGAGGACCCGGCTGCCGCTGAAGCCGCCAGTGAGGTATTCGGCGGCAAGCCGCAGGTGTGCGATAGCTTCGAGGACTGCTCCGACGATGTCGACCTCGTGTTCATCCCCGACTGCAACGGGGACGGCTCAACGCACCTGCGGCTCGCCACGCCGGGCCTCAAGAAGTGCGTCCCCACCTTCGTGGACAAGCCCTTCGCCCACTGCTTGAAGGATGCTCGCGCGATGGTGAAACTGGCGAACAAGCACAAGGCGCCGCTGATGTCTCTATCGATACTCGGCGCGGTGCCGCAGGCAGGGCATTTCCGTGACCGGCTGCAGGAAATCGCGCCGGTGGGGTTCGGCTCCGTCAAGGGCGCCGGGCAGACGCTGGCGGGGTCCATTCACACGATCAGCCTTGCGCAGCATGTGTTCGGGACGGGCGTTGAGGCCGTGGACTGCATGGGACCCTCGGAGCTTGCCTACCTGCATCTCGACTACGGGACGCGGCCGGATCGCCCTTCGGCGGGGGTCATGCTGAACTGCGACTCAGGGCCGACCTACCACTGCTCGCTGTACGTCAGCGCATTCAGCGACAAGGGCGCCATTCACTCGGGGCAGATCGGCGACTTCGAGTTCCCCTTCGGCGCGGCGGAAATCCTGAAGAACGTGCGCAAGATGGCGCGCACAGGCAAGAGCCCGGTGGCGCAAGAGGACATGCTGGAGTGCATCGCCATCGCCGACGCGGGACGCCTCGCCCAGAAGGAGGGCAGGCGGGTGTTCCTGAAGGAACTCGGCGCCTAGTGCAAACACGACACAACGCGCGTCCTTACGGCGCGGGGCTCCGCCCCTGCACCCCGCTGGGGCCCAGGCCCCAGACCCCGTATCTCGTGTGGAATCCGTCTGGTTCCGCAATGAACGCCTGCGGAACACAGCCGAATTCCACACGGTTGGCCGCAAATACACACCATGCAAGCCAGACCGAAGCACGCGAACTTGTCTCCTGAGTGCTAGCAATGCAGGGGCTCCGCCCTGCACCCCGGCGACCCGTCACCGGGTCGCTATGGAGGCGAGTTGCACTCGCCTCCAGGCCTCTGGCCCCAGACCCCGCTATCCGCTCGGCAGTCACTCAGTCTGATCCCGCCCGGACGCCTCATCCCCAAGATGCTGCTTGAGCAGGCGGAAGAACGTGTACGGGTCTACCACCTCGATGTCCAGGTCGGGCCGGGCCTCGCGGACTCGCGTCACGGTCTCGATGATATTGGTCGGTCCCGTCCATACAACCCGGAAGAAGTGGAAGCCCGGGACGCCGGGACGCTGCCCTTCGAGACATGAGGCGACGATGGACGCGGCCTGCTCCGGGCTCGCGAAGTTGCAGGCGTTGCTGATCAGATTGGTGACCGGCATCCCCTTCCAGACGTGCGGCTCCGGCGACTTGCCGCCTGTGCCATGCAGGTCCATCACGATGGTGGCGAAGCCATCGGGAGCGAACTTGGTGAAAGCGTCCTTCACCTGCGCCGTGGGCTCGTCCCAATCGAGCACCATCGGCGCGATGGTCATGTCGGTCTCGCGGAAGAAGGCCTGGTTGTGTCTGATGAACAGCGGCAGGTAGCGCTCCTCGATGCGGTTGGGGTTCATGTACCCGGCGGCGCTCGCATCGGCCGTGAAGTAGTCGTTTGCCGACGCCGTCTCGTAGAGGTGGCTGAACAGGTCAGGGTACGTCTCGATGAGGTTCGGGTCGATTCCCCACGCCAGGGGGATCTCGCCGCGGCGCGGGTCATCCCAGTGGTTCGGCAGGAAGGCGTACAGAGGCGTGGCGGAGTCGTAGTCGGCCATGAGGATGCACAGGTATGTCTTGTCGGCCAGCTCGACGGTCTCCGACGGCCGATGCTGCTTGAGCGGCTTCCTCGTGGCTTGACTGTGGAGCGACTGGTTGAAGCAACTGCCGGCTATCGTGTTCTGGTAGCAGTTGTAGGGCGAGATGAGGTAGACCGTCTCCCACTCAGTCGGGACGGGGTCGTGAGCGCTCTTGTGGCCGGCGACGTTGCTGTACTTGCTGAAGGCGAAGAACCCGGCCAGTTCGGTCATCTGCTTCCCCGCAGACTGGCGCAGCGTTTCCTGCAGGAGCAGGTGGTAAGTCTCAAGGTCCGTTCCCAGCGGCTGCTCAGGGTCGTCTCCGGGCTTCTCGTCACCCCATGGTGAGAGGTCGAGCACGAAGGCTCGGTTGTAGACGGCCCAGTCGCGGGTCACAACGTACCCCGTATCGCCTCGCTCCCTTGTGGTGAAGGCGTCCTCGTACAGGCAGAGGAGATGGGCTGAGCACAGGCCCTTGGCGACATACTCGCGGATCGCCCACCGACAGGCATCGTTCTTGGCGCTGCCCGTCTCGGCGCCCGTGAATCGCCCGCGCAGGTCGGCCAGTACGGGCAACTGCCACGCTGCCAGGTATCGGTCGGCCATCGCCGGGCTGAGCACTACACCGTCCTCGACGCCGGCGATGGTCGTCGCGACATTCAGCGTGGCCGGTACAGCTGGATCCCAGATCACTACGCCTTTCACCCGGCCCCCTGCCAGAGCCACTAGCCCGTCGAGGTCTGCCACGGACTCGGGCTGCCGGTCGCTCAGCCAGCGGCCCTCTTGGGACAGCACGCGGAGCCAGTATTCCGGGTGCGTGTCGGCCTGGGAGAGTACGTAGATCTGTGGGCGGTCGCGGTTGATGAGGCCCTGAAGGCAAGCGACCGCCATCGCCTCATCGTACGCCTCCGGCGTTCGGTTGCCGGACAGCGTGTAGGTGTGGATCAGTCCGTCCATCGGTGCCTCCTTGGCGGCGGCCTGAAGCGCCGGAACAGCGCAAGCCGCTGCTATGCCCATCAGGACAGTCGGGACAGATAGCCACTGAATCATGGGGCCCTCCTGCGATGGACCCCGACCCGTGCAAACACCTGGCTCATCGCGTATTGCGCGAGCTGCGTGGGGTCCCCGAGCTGGTTTGCGCGGGCTTGGGCGCCACCAGCGGCAAGTGGTGAGCTTCCCGAGCCGCTGTTGATTTCGTCTTGCAGCCCCGTCATCCTCCCCGCATGTTCCGGCACGGCCAGCCAAGGCGAACAAGGCCGTCGGCGGACGTCCGGGCTCGCGGATTAGCTCTGGGTCCGGTGGTGTCCAGAGTCTCCTGCAAGAAGACTCTGGACACCACGGATTCCTGTTGGCTTGGCGGCGCGGGTCGTCGTAGGTCGCGCCGCCAAGCCACATGTGGTGGCCGGCTCTGGCCTGTCGCTGTCGCGAGCGCCGCAATGCGGTGCAGTGATCGCTTCCCTGGGCCCGTCCGCGTCCACGCGGCCTACCGCCAGACTTCCCCAAAGCTGCCCCCGATGAGTATACTCCCACGGTAGTGAGGTCCTTGGAAGCGCTTGGACGCACGACACGATGCCGTTTTCCATGGGAGGACGACACGATCATGACGCCCCTGGTGCTGCTCGTAGGTGTTGTGCTTGCGATGATCGGTCTGGCCGTCGGCGCACAGGATCAAGAACCCGCCGAGCCGGAGGTATTCCTGCAGGGCCATGACGAGCACTCAGCCGTCAGATTCTCGAACCTTGTGCAGATGCCCGACGAGACTCTCCTGCGCTATGGCATCGACACGGCGAGCGACCAGATGCTGTCGCAGACCTCGGAGGACGGCGGCAGGACGTGGGGCGAGCCCAAGCCCGAGTGCGCAGTGCCCCCACGGACATTCATGGTGTTCCCGCTTTTGGACAGGGACGGCGAGATCCATCTGCTATCGATGGT
The DNA here is from genome assembly GCA_029821745.1 of Candidatus Zipacnadia bacterium. GTDB lineage: Bacteria > Armatimonadota > Zipacnadia > Zipacnadales > JABUFB01 > JALGSS01. The sequence goes on along the minus strand of JALGSS010000267.1, from coordinate 2,524 downwards.
AGGGCGCGGGCAGGGGGAGATCGCGGTGACGTACTTCATCGATGTGTGGCATCGCAGGACAACGGGCCGGCGCACCAAGTGGGAGGAGCCCAGCATCATCTATGAGGGGTACTGCGGGGCCATCTTGGACTTCAAGCAGTTGAGCACCGGCAGGCTGGTGGCCCCCTTCGCCTGGTGGGTGCCCAAGAGCCCACAGGCCCCACCCGTGGGCGCGAACCTGTGCACCGTCTTCTACTCCGACGACGGCGGACGCAGTTGGCTCAAGTCCCCCGACGACCTCTCGTCCCCGTGCTATTCCGGCTTCGTGGGCAATAACTACGGGGCGGACGAGCCATGCGTGCTCGAGCTCAAGGATGGCAGGCTCTGGATGGTCATGCGCACACAGACCGGGTTCCTGTACGAAGCCTTTTCCGAGGATGCCGGCGAGACCTGGTCGGAGGCGCGGCCCGCCCGGTTCGTCTCCTCGAGCTCCCCGGCCGTATTGTGGCGCATGCCTGATGGCCGCATCCTGCTTCTGTGGAACAACTGCGAGAGCTCTCCGCGCCACAACGGGCAACCCGTCTACTGCAATCGAGACGCATTGCATGCGGCCGTGTCCGATGATGAAGGCGAGACGTGGCGGGGCTTCCGCGAAGTCTACCGGGACCCATTGGAGAACGTGACTCCGCCGGGGTCGGATCATGGCACGGCGTACCCGACCCTCCCGGTGATGGTGAATGGCAGGATCGTGTTCCTGACAGGTCAGGGCGCGGGCCGACGCAATCTGGTCAGTCTGGACCCGCGCTGGCTGACCCTGACCTACCGCGAGGACGATTTCTCCCAGGGCCTGGGTGGCTGGATGGCCTTCAAGGGGATCGGGGCGCCGCGGCGTTACATCCGGCCGCGCACCAAGGGTCCGGGGCTGATCGACCACCCCTCGAAGCCCGGCGCCAAGGCGCTCAAGCTGGCAAAGCCTGACGAACACGCGCCTGACGGGGCTCTGTGGAACTTCCCCAATGGCGCGAAGGGTACGCTGGTCCTGCGCATGATGCTCAGGCAGGGATGTCAGGGGGCATGCATCGCCCTCACCGACCGCTCATTCAAGCCCACCGACGACAACTCCCAGCGCCTGGCGATATTCGCCCTCCGCATAGACGGCGAGGGACAGATCACCGGCGGTCCCAAGCTGAGCCCCGAAGTCTGGCACACGCTCAGCCTGGCCTGGGACCTGTCCAAGGGCGCCTGCGTCGTGACCGTGGACGATGCGCAGCCCTTCGAGATGAAGCAACTCAACCTGACGGGCAACGGTATCAGCTACCTGCACTTGCGCTCGACCGCGGACACCATTGATGAAGCGGGCTTTCTGGTCGAGCGCGTCCGGGCGGACATTGATGACCCCATCGCCCCTCGGCGAACCCCCGAGCAGAACCAGGCCTTGCTGGACAGGTACATCCCGTCGTACTACGACGTGCCCCCCGAGCGCATGAAGGCGGCGCAGGAGGAACTGGTTCTCTTCTGAGGCCGGGCGCACGGCAGGCAGGTCGCCGGAGCAGTGCGGCAACTCAAGGGACGACTTCTGGGCGCCCTATGCCTGAAGCGCGTGTCCAGGTGTCATGTCAGCATCTAAGCACTCCGAAGTTGTGTCTGGGGGAGCGCAGTCTTCTGCGTGGGCAAACGCGGCGATCAGAAGCGCGGCGACGAACGTGCGACGGGTGCGCTTCATCGACTTGCCTCTGAGCCCCGCTCAAGTTGAGGATGAAGGTCAAGCGCGAGGTCGCGGAAGCTCTCGATCCGGTGGAGCGTGATCAGGTTCGTGTCGTGCTGGTTGAGGCCCTGCTGTGAAGTGCGCGAGAGAACCAGCAAGTCGTCTCCGAGTACAAGGTTGGACGTGTAGCTGAATGACTCGTGGACGCGCCTACTCATCGCAATACATCCAGCCTGGAACCAGTTGAGGGCATCCAGGCTGTACTGAAGCATCAGGATTCTTCGCTCGTTGCCGGGCGGGCCCGAGAACCCGACTTCCCTCAGAGGTTCGCGGTCCTGCCACGGATCGGTGGCGATATTCGCTGCCGTCCAGAACAGGTCGCTCGTGTCGTCATACACGATGTAGAACTTGCACTGTCCCCCGGGCATAGGATGGAACTGGAGGAAGCGATAGGTAATATCAGTCCCGTCGTCTTCGAAGGCCCCGATCGAGGCGATTCCGCTCGTGGTGAAGCCGTCGATTATGGTCCTGAGCACCACGCGCATCTCACCACGGACATCCACAACGTTCCCCTCGAGAAAACTGTCCTCGGGCACTTTGTCCGCCGCGCTCCAGGCGTATCGGTGCCCGGTGAGGACGTCGGGTACTCCGGGGAAGTCGATCTTGTTGGACATCCTCCACGAAGCGGGATCGAGGAGGTCTTTCGACGTGTCGCCTCCCAGGATCAGCGATCTCCAGGTGTGCCTTCCCGTAGGCGGACACGTCTCGCAGGCCTTGTACACTATCCGGCCTTGTCTTGTCCAGAATTCTCTGCAAATTGGTTGAGCGCATCCCCCTGCG
>JALGSS010000266.1 GCA_029821745.1 Candidatus Zipacnadia bacterium | reverse complement strand
CGGCCGATCCAGCCCATAGGTGACCTCCGTATGGCCGCCGACCAACAGAATTCCGTGCGCGGCGCAGGCGTCCTCAATCTGCGCGAAGATCGACCGGACCAGTTCCGGTGTCGTGGACGTCTCGGGCAGCAGGAGGGTGGCGAGGAACCAGCGCGGGCGGCCACCGGCAGTTGCGATGTCGTTGACGTTCACCGTGACCGCGTAGTGACCGATCTCGTCCGTGGCGAAGGTGATCGGGTCGCTTTTCAGCAGCAGGTAGCCATCGCCGCCGTTGTCGATCACGGCGACATCGCAGCCGACGCCTGACCCGACAATCACCGACGGGTCGGCGGGCAGCCCGCTCACGAGGCTCGCGAGAAGCTCCGCGTCCAGCTTACCGACCTTGAGCAGGTCTCTGGGGTTCTTCATGGGGAGTGGGTCAGCGGTGATCTGAACACAGGAGCGCGCCAAGCGCCGCGACATCATCGAGCACGAGATCGGCCCCCGCGGCTTCCAACTCTTCGTTCGTGGCCGCAGCCGTCAGCACGCCACAGGTCACCATTCCCACCGCCTTGCCCACCTGGATATCGGTGATGTGGTCGCCAACCATAATCGTCTCGCCCGGCGACACGTCGAGCCGCTCCAGCGCCTCATGCACGTGGGCAGGATCGGGCTTGACCTTCTCCACATCGTCGCGCGTCAGCAGCACGTCATACGGCAGATGGTGCCGATCCGTAACGGCCTGCACACCGCGGTGACAGTTTCGGGTGACGATGCCGATCGCGTATCCGCAGGCCCGCAGGCGGCTCAGCGCTTCCACGGTTCCCGGGAAGGGAGCTGCCTGCGGGCAAGTGAGCATCTCCACGTCTTCAAGGATCTGGGCGGCCTCAGCACGGTACTGCTGCCGCCTCGCGGGGTCGTCGGGAAGCTTCAGTTCGGCGTGCTCGATGAGTTCCAGCACATAGCGGCGCTCGCCCATGCCCTCTTCCCACAGGCCCCACTGCCTGATGTGCTCGCGCGTCCGCCGACGCATCTCATCGAAGTCGATTTCGGTCTCTGCGAGCGTGCCGTCGAAGTCGAAGATGACCGCTCGCAGATTCCGCAGAAGCTCTCGACTCATGGCTTACCCGGACCCCGCCTGATCCTGGGCCTGACGCAGCATGTCGCTGATCTCGCTATGCAGACGCTGGTACTCGGCCAGGTCTCCGCCGGCCAGAGCCTTCTGGGCGGCGGCGTCTCGCTGCAGTGCTTGCTCGATCAGTTCCAGCACCGAGCCTGACACGCGGACGCCCGCCGGTGCCGCGTCGGGTTCTTCGTCCTCACCGGGCTTCGCCGCCGCCGCTGTGGTGCTCCGCCCGAACAGCTTGGCGAGCGCGTCCTCCAGATCGTTCCCAAGCGCCACACGGTTCCCGTTCACCAGCACGACCAACTTCAGCTCCGGAATGGCGCTCTCGCTGGCCGCCAGGTAGATCGGCTCGACATACAACATCGAGTCCTCGATCGGGATGACCAGCAGGTTCCCGCGGATCATGTTCGAGCCCTGCTGTCCCCAGAGAGTCTGGTTCTTGGAGAACTCGCGGTTCTGACCGATCGTCGCCTCGACCTGCATCGGTCCGTGGATGAGTTGCTTCACCGGCAGTTTGTAGCAGATCAACTCGCCGTAGTTCTCGCCGTCACACCGCGCCGCCATCCACGCGACCATGTTCCGGTCTTCGCGGCCACGCAGGGTCATCGGGAGCATTAGCAGGAACTCTTCCTTGTCTTCCTCCGGGAGCTTCATGACCACGTAGTACGCTTCCACCATGCGCTGCTCTGTGTGGTATAGCTCCGTCGGGATCGCCCAGCTATCCTCGCGCTGGTAGAAGGTCGAGGCATCAAGCATGTGGTAATCGGCATACATCTGCGCCTGCACCACGAACAGAAGTTGCGGATACCGGAAGTGCTTGCGCACATTCTCGGGGGGAGTCTGCTGCTTGAGCAAGGTCGGGAAGATGGACTGGTAGCACTGAATCATCGGGTCGTCGGGGTCCACGACATAGAACTCCGGGATCCCGTCGTAAGCGTCACAGACGACCTTCACCGAGTTGCGGATGTAGTTGAGCGATGTCAGCCGGTGCTTCGCCGAATACGGGTACATCCGCGAGTACGTGTACAGGTCGTTGATCCACTTCAGCTTGCCGTCGATGATGGTGATATACGGGTCCGGGTCGCAGATGGCAAACAGCGGGCACAGCGCCTGAATGCGCTCGGGTAGTGTGCGGTTCATGATGACCTTGCTGTCCTTCGTGAGCGACTGCGTCAGGAGGATCTGCAGGTCCTGGAACCGGGCGAAGAAGGCGAGCCGGCGGAAGAAACCACCGATCGGTACGCCGCCTTTCCCGCTGTACTTCGTGTACGCGTTCCCGCTCGACGCGTCCTCCACACGAGGGTAGTCGAGCTCCTTCTCCCGGGTGTTGACGAGAACGAATTCCTCGATCTGCGCCAGCGGCTCGTCCATGACCCTCTGTTCAGGCGCGCCGGGACGGTCAGGCGTCTCGTCCCCCTCTTCCCCGGAAGCCGGCGCACGCGGTGCCTGCCCCACTCGCTCGCGCGGCGAAATGGAATCGATGATCTCGATCAGGCGCGGTCGGACCGAGGTGTAGTAGTACACGCCGGGGCGATCGACTTCCATCCCCGGAACCGACTGCGGCGGGATGTCCTTGACCCAGTAGTTCGGAAGGCCCTCGTCCTGGCGCCCGTGGGAGATCTCGTTGACCGGCAGGGCGGCGACGCCGTAGCCGTGGGTGTACTGCAAGCGGTCCTTCACCCAGGTCTTGTCGCCGGGGATCTTGGCCGAGTTGATCTGGCGCGGCGCGATCATGACCTGCCGGTACCGGCCGTTGACCGTGTAGCGGTCCACGTCCATGTCCGGGAAGTCGTAATACGCGCGCAGAGCCTGCGTCTGGTCCATCGTGCGCTCCAGCGGGCGATGGTCCCACAGGCGGATGTTGTCGATGGTCTCGCGGTTCCGCTGCACCTGTTCCCAGGTCAACTCGGGCTTGATGGTGCGATCCTGGTTCTTTATCTTGTCCAGGCCGAACGCTTTGTTAGTCGCCGCGATGTTGTGAGCGATGAACGGCGCTTCCTTGTCAAGCTGCGTGGGGAGCACCACGAGCTTCTGCACCAGTGCCGGGTACACAACTCCGCCCAGCAGCGAGAACAGAAGGATGACGGCCAGCGCGCCGGCCGGAAGGAAGAGCTTGCGAGACCGGATCTGGCTGAGAATGATGCCTGCGCCGATCAGGCACAGGACCATCAGCGCGTACATGACCGGGATGCGCCCGTAGACGTCAGCGTATGACGCCCCTGCGAAGACACCGCCCCGATTGGCCAGCACCAGTCCCAGCTTATCCAGGTGGTAGCCCCAGATCTTCACGAGCAGCGCCACCGAGATGAGGCTGTAGATGTGCGCACGGGAGCGTGCGATCGTCTGCACGGTGTTCCCGACGATCCGGATGCCCTCCTGGTACAGATGCACCATCGTCGATGCAACCAGGGCGATGATGGTGCCGTAGAAAACCGTCCGGTAGACATACTGCAGGAACCCGAGCTTGAAGACGTAGAAGCCCGCGTCCTTGCTGAACAGAGGGTCGACCTCGCCGAAGTCCACCGCGTGGGTGAACTGCAGCCACGGCAGCCACTTGCTGCTCGCGATGAGCCCGGCCATGAGCCCGGAGACGAGGCTGAAGATCAGCAGCGCCTTGTCGGCGTACTCCTCGATCTGAGCCCGCTCCTCGTCCGGCATCAGCCGCTTGCCGATGAGCGTAATGTCGCTGGGCAAGGGCTTGCGGGCCAACCGCAGGTTCGCCCACATCCACAGGAAGAACACGACTCCCACTACGAGGCCCAGCACGACGCGCGTGCCGAGCATCGTCGTGAACACGGCAGACTGACCCAGCACGCCGAACCACAGGTAGTCGGTCCAGAGCGACAGGGCTTTGGCGATGAGAATCAGGGCCACGATGACCCCGAAGATCCACGCGAATATCTTAGAAGAAAGCGTCACTGATCGTCCTCCGTGCTGTCTGGGTCGGGCTCCGGATGCTCGGTGTCATCACCCATTGCATCCGTGGTTTCAGTCATGTCCAGGCCGCCGACAAGCTCTCTGAACTTCTCGACTTCCGCCGACTCGTCAATCTCGTGCCGGAGAACCTGGGCTTCGCTCAGCACGGATTCTGCAACGTAGATGTCGGCGTCGGCGCGAACGGCAAGCGCGAGGGCGTCACTCGGACGGCTATCGACCGCCGTCGTCACCTCGCCGTCGTACAGATAGACCATAGCGTAGAAAATGCGGTCTTCGAGCTTCGTTATCTCGATCTTCGTCAGCTCATACCCAAGCGTGCTGAGGGTATTGTGGAAGAGGTCATGCGTCAGGGGCCGGTCGAACGGTGCATCCTCCAGCTTCATGGCGATGGCCTGTGCCTCGAACCAGCCGATCAGGATCGGCAGCAGCCGCTCCCCCGTCGCGTCCTGCAGGAGCACGAAGGCATTCCCCTGCTGGTTCATCACCACGCGGTGCACTGTCATCGGTATCATGGTTGATCAGCCCACAGACCATGGCGTTAGCACGGGGCGTCCGGGCATGGATCTCACGCTGAGACGCCTGCGCGGCAACTGCGTCATCATGTGGCGTCGGCCTCCGACGCAATACCCTCGTTCTCTCGCAGTTCCCTGGTCGCGGCCAGACCCGCCTGGCGCACGGACTCGTAGTCGATGCCGGCACACTCCACCGCATCCCGCCAACTGCCGAACATCGACGGTCTGCGGGCGGCGGCCACCAATGCGCCCCAGCCTGTCCGCTTAAGCCATGCCCCCGTCAGCGGATGCTCGTCCGCATGCAGATGCTTGATTGTCGCCAGAATCCGTTCCCGGGTCCAGCGCTGCCTCTGCCGGTGGGCCTCGTAGTCAAAGCCCGCCGCCTGCACGGCCTTCGCCCAGGAACCGAAATGTTGCCGGCTACATGCCGCAGCAACCAGCCTCGGCCAACGTCCGCGGGCTGCGCCGAAACCCAGCGACTCACCCCGGTCGGCCATTGCCTGTATCGCTTCGATGATGCTCTGGCGAGAGCGTTGCTGCCGCTGCTGGTGCTCCGTGGGGTCGAGTCCCGCCATCTCCAGGGCCTTCCGCCAGTTCCCCAGGGCGGGATGGCGGTACGCCGCTTCAACCAGACGCGGCTGAAGCCGGTGAACTGCGCCGAACGACACGTCTAGTCCCTCCCGCGCCATGCGCCTGATCTCGGCCAGAATTCGCTCCAAGGGCCACTTGCGTTCCCGAGTCACGGGTGCGTCAACGCCGGCGGCCTCAATGGCCTTGCGCCACGTACCGAACAGCTTGTACGAGGTGGCCACCATGCCCCCCAGTCCCACTGCCTGCATGCGGCGCGCGGACAGTCTCTCTCCTCGCCCGTGCAGCCGTCGGATCTCGAGTATGATCCTATCTTCGGTCCATTTCAGCCTGGCCATGGGCGAGGAGCTTCGTTCCGGCGACGGAGTGCAGACGACGACACCTCGCTAATGACACAAAAACCTGCCGTGACGATCCGGCAGGGCCTGCGCGGGTGCCCACCTGTCTGGAAGTACACGACGAAGTGTAGCACAGGCCCTTATGCAAGTCAACGAACGCTCACGCGCCCGGAGTTCCCGTATCGCGCGGCCTAGCCCCCCATCACGCGGACATGCTTACCCGCCCGTGACGACTCCTGCGCCGCCTCGATGACTTCCAGCACCCGCAGGGCATCCCGCTGTGTCGCGGGCGGCGCCACACCGTGAGCCACTGCCTCCAGGAATGCCCGGAAGAACACAAAGGAGTACCCGTGGTCACTGGCATCGGCTGTCCGCTCCAGGTCCACCCACCGCCGCGATACCCCCGCGTAGTCCCGGTGGCCTGTGCGCAGCCGGTACCCGCGCTCTCCCTTGGTCGGCCAGTAGATTGAGCCCAGTTGCCCCTCGAAGCTCAAGCACAGATCGCTGTCGTCGTACCCCGCAAAGGGCCTGTGAGTATATCCCGCCCGCACCGTGCCGACGGCTCCGGACTCCAACTCCATGATGACCGACGCCGTATCCTCCACGTTGATGTCCTCGCCGCACCGAGTCGCGAGCTTCGCCGTGACTTCCGACGCCGGCCCCAGCAGATACATCAACAGATCAATCCAGTGGCAACCCAGCCACGACAGAATTCCGCCGCCCGAGAGCTCGTCATGGAACGTCGATGAGCCGCTTGATCTCCCGGGTCACGGGATCGATCCGCCACGGGTAGCACGGGCAGAAGTGAGCCTTGCTCTTGTCGGCCGCCAGCACGATCTCGCGCATCTCCCTCGCCGTGCGCGCTCCGGGCTTGTCCCCGTACACATATATACCGGCTTCAATCGCCCTTAGCGTGGCCGGCCCGGCGTCCCGGTTGGGCAGCAGAATGACCAGAGCGTCAACGTCCCCCGAGTCGATCAGTGGCTCAATGTCGTCGACCCGTTCAGCCTTCGCGCTGCCATCAACCGCCGCCTGGGCTTTCGAGGGGTCCGCATCCCAGATCAGCAGCTTCCCGACTTCCGCCGCACTCTCGAGAGCCTTCAGGTGCCCGCCCCCGTGCGGGTGATCAACGCCCCATACGCCGATGGTCGTGGACATGCTACCCGTCCGCCTTTTTGTGTGAGAGTTTCAGCGTGCGCGTCGGCGCCAGTGGGTGCATAGCGCTTCCAAAGGGGACAATTCAACAGGGTGATCGGGGACTCCTTTGCGCCGCAAACACCACGAAGAGGCCGACAAAGCGGGAAAGACAGGCTTGAGGGAGGCGCAAAAACATCGCCCGGCCTGTACAGGCCGAGCGATGCCGGGAGGGTCGTGCCACTTGTCCATTGGGCCTATATCGGCCCTTAGGGCAGCTCGTTGCTCGGATGGTCTTACCAGCTACCTGGGTACTGAGGGTAGCTGTCGAGTGGGCCGCGCGAGCCCATTTGCGTCCGTGACTGTATACGACCAGCGCGGGGTGAGCCGAATCGAGATGACAGGTCATATCCGCCGTAGGCGGCTTGGCCTCCATAGCCGTGCCCCGCCTGCCCACCGTAGGGCGATGCGTTGCTGCCACGGAGCCCCGGGCCTGCCATGCCATCGTATACTACGGTCCCGCCCAGCAAACGCGCCACCAGGGCCGGACTGATATGATTCAGCGGGATCAACACCATGACTTTCCCGCCAGGCCTCGCGACCTGGTTCTGAGCAAGTGCCGGAATGGTGATGAAAACGGCGACAACAAGTGCGATGAGGGCTATCGTATGCAAGACCAAACACCACCTTGATCCCGCTGAAAACGCGTTCACTGTTCTGTGATCGTTCAGCGCAGGCGGGGCTCAGCTTTCTGCCAGGAAGGAGGGAGGGAGTGGCCTTCCAGGTTGCTGCATGTACCCCACTGTTGCATGAGACCCGCCTGCGTCACGTCTACTGTCATTGACGCTTGACGGGACCCAAATGTTCCACCTTCAGAAAAAATATAATGAGATTTCATAACGCAAGGGGAACGCCCACACAGGCGCTACCTGGAGCCGCTCAGCCCCTCCGAGAAGCCGATCAGCCCCTCCGAGAAGCCGAACACGAACACGCCGATGAGCGCTATCATGTTGATGATGAAGAGCACGACACCCCATGTGTTCCACACGGCCATGGTCTCGCGGAACTGGGCCAAGCTGTCGAAGCGCCGGTTCTTCCAGGCGAGCTGGTGGCCTAGGCCTGGGTTAGCTTCTTGCCATCGGTGGATGGGTTGACCAGTTCGGCGATCACTTTGAGGCGGTCCGTTCTCTGTCGCTCATGAGTAGATTCATCCCATGTGGTTCGCCGCCGAACGACAACGACACTACAACAGGACATTTCTACTTTGCGCCAATAGGACATTACCACGTTGCGCCTACACCCGTAATAATGCAATAAAAAACCACCCGACGCACAGCCAGACGAGGGCACCAAGCACAGCGCCAACCACAAGCGACCAGGCGCCCACCACATTCCAGACCCGCATAGTGTCGCGGAACTGCGTGAAGCTATCGAAGCGCCGGGATTGCCAAGCCAGCTCATGGCCTTGGATCAAGACCCAGATGGCCGCGGTGATCAACAGGGGCCAACCGTACAACGGCACCATCCCCAGAAGAGATAGGCCTGCGGCCACCCACACACGATTCGCAAGAGCCCAGGGCAGCGGAAAGCAGACTGCCCCCCAGCACAAGCCCATATGCCTGACCTCCTGAGGGATGGGCAGTCCGCTGCCAGAAGTGTTCTCAACAGTACTCGCATCCCGCCCAGCCGCCGGCTCTGCGGGCATTTCGGGGTCTTCTATCTCTGTTGGGGGCAGTGGCTCTGCTGCGTCCCGTTCAGGCTCCCGCTCTTCCGCATCTTCGGCGGACAGAAGACCTTCCCAATTGAGTCGAGCGCAGCGAGGACACTCTTGGTCGAAAGGGGACAGTGCGTACCCACACCGGGGACAGTCCATCGGTTCACACCTCGCAGACACAGAACATAGACTTCGCGTGCACATAGAGTTGTCCCGACGTGTCAGCAGACC
>JALGSS010000265.1 GCA_029821745.1 Candidatus Zipacnadia bacterium | reverse complement strand
GAGGCCACCTTCGAGGTCGTCGCCTCGAGCCGGGAGGGCGCTCAGTGACCGCGGCGGACGCCACCCTCTGCGCTCCGAAGGGCCTGCTCGCCGGACTGCCGCGGCTCGGACGCCAGGACTGGTGGCTCCTGCTCGTGCTGTTCGTCCTCGCCGTGGGGTCAAACCTGATCCCCGGGCAGACGATGTTCAGCAATTCCGATCAGGCGGAGCTGGCCTTCGCGCTGGAGGACTACGACGTCGGTGTGGAGCACCCGCACCCTCCCGGCAATCCGGTGTTCGTCGCCTGCGCCAAGGTCATCTACCTGATTACGGGAGACGCCTTGCTGTCGCTGCTTCTCGTCTGCGGCGCGCTGCGCGTCGGAGCAATCCTGGGGCTCTACTGGCTCGCCGCGTTGCTGTACGGGAGGCACGCGGCCATCGCCGCCTCTTCCTTGTGGGTCTTCCTGCCCGTGCTGTGGAATGTGGGCGTCACGACCTTCAGTTGGGTCTCCGACGCCTTCTTCACGGTGTTCATCGCCGCCACCGCCCTGAAGGCGTACCGGGGCAGCAACGGGTACGCAGTGCTGTCGGCGGCCCTCCTCGCCGCGGGTATGGGGTTCCGCGAGAGTATCGCCCTGCTGGGGTTGCTGTGGCTGTATTGCTGCCGGCGTCGCCCGCCGCGGGTCATCATCCTGTCAGCGCTCCTCGCGGCAGTGATTGTCGCCATCTGGGCCGGCGGGATGATCATCGCGACCGGCAGTTGGGATCGCTACATGACCTCGCGCCAGGCGATCATGCAGGAAGCGATCCGGCCGACAACAGTGCTCTTCTCCGGCAAGCCGGTTGAGCGTCTCCAGGCGAACCTGGCGAAGCTCATGGACTGCACCCTCGGCTACGGGTCGCGGATCACGTCGCTGTTCTGGTTGCTGCCAATGATCTATGCTCTGGGCCGCGCCTTCAGCTTCCGCGCACTGGCCACCGACTTCCGCGCCGTGTTCCTGACGCTCTGGTGGCTTCCCGCCATCGTGTTCTACACCCTCTTCCACATCGTCCACACGTCCCACGCCCTGCTGTTTCTTCCCGCGTGGATCATCATCGCCGGCGTAGGCATCGTGCTCATCGCCGCCGATCTAAAGAGAGCAGGCGATGCGCGGCGCGGAGGCCTCTCGATGCCCGCGTTCGTGATCATGACCGGGGGCGCGATGGTGTTCTACGTTGGGGTCATCGGCGTGCTCGGCCCCCGGGGCATCGCGCGTGGGGAGGCCGAGACGGGGGACATCGTCCGATTCATCGAGGACAACTTCGAGCCTGACGAGTGCTTCCTGGTGCAGGCGAAGGTGCGCCGTCACTTCCGGGCGGTCATGTACTACTTGCGGGACTACGAGGGCGCAATCCTCCAGCAGACCTTCGGGCCGACAGCGCGCCCCAGCATGACCACGCCCAGCCCCATCGAGCTCGGCCCCGGGGTGAAGTACCTCGTTGTGCCGGAAATACTCGCGGACATCTACGTGCCGACTAAGACGCGGACATTCAACTCCGGCGTCGCGGTACGCTGGCGGCGGCTTGCGCCGGAGGAACGGTACTTGCTTTTCGACGCGCGCGGCCTCTGGACGTCCGCCGATCCCACAGAGACAGAGCCGCCGGCTCCGGCCCCGATTCTCTCAGAGGCGGCCACGGGCCCGGACGCTGACTGATGCTCGCTTCCGCTCCCAACGGCGCCAGGCCTGTGAGGGCAAGTGCTCGCGCAGGAATCGAGCGGCCCCCGACGTGTCGTCGGGGGCCGCATTCATGTCGCTTATTCAACTGCTGCCGTCAGGGGCGCTCGGGTCCGCTCACCTTACGCCGCTCGTCCCAGCCGGCGCTTGTAGTCTTGCCGGCGTCCGGCGGATCGTCCCATCTTCTCAAGCATCGCCGCGCGCCGCTCCCAGCGGTCGGTCGGAACGGTAACAGGCACCGGACGGCGGATCACCGTCGGGCGGCGTGTCACTCGGGCCGTGCTCTGCTGCTCCCAGCGCCGGCTCGTCAGTACTCGACAGGCGCCATACGCCAGTATCCACAGCGCGATGTCGACGCCCGTTATGGTAGTCAAGAAACTGTGCGATAGCCACTCCATTGTCTGTCACTCCAACCCGTGCTACGATGGCCTTCTCGAATACAAATTCGATAATACATTGCGCCGCAGTTGCTGTCAAGGTGTTAAGCGATTTTTCTTAAAGCTACACAGGTTTAGACACTTGGCACTCCCCGCGGTTCCGCAGCCGGCCACGAAGCCGACAGCAGACGGGCCTTTCCGGCCCGGTTGTTCGTAGGCGTCGATGCGATACCATGGCACGCTCCCGCAGGGCAGAGCGTCCCTGCGATCGCGCAGCCTCGATCGACACCGGGGGCGTGCCATCGGCGAAGACCCGCGATGCGCCCAAGTCGCGTGCACCGCCTCCTTCCCAACGGCACCCCTGCCGATTACCCCCGACTGTAACCCATGTATGATACTAGCTCACCCGCAAGGACTCTTGTATTCGACGAAAATGTATGCTATTGTCAACCGTAAGAGTCTTGTGATTGCTGTTCACACATCTTGTCCCTCGCCGAGGTAATTCCCGTCGAGGGGCAGTGTTTGCGCCTGGGGCGTTTCACGCTGTTTCTGCGGGCGCCGGAGGAGAAGATACCGTGGCCGACAACTCCAACGAGACTTTCGAAGGTGCTCCCGGAGATGAGCAGGCTCCTGCTCAGACCAGCGAGATGCCCGCTGCCGGCGTGGGCACGACTGCGAGCCCCGGCGTGTACTGCACTCGATGCGGTTACTTGAACGAGCCCTCGCGTGGGGCCTGCCTGATGTGCCTCAACCTGCTCCACGACCAGGCCGGCGGCGCGACGTGTCCGTCCTGTGGCGCGTCCAACCCATCCAAGGCAAGTTTCTGCCAGAACTGCGGTACGGCGATCGCGGCCGGCGTGGCCCCGGTGATGACCGAGCCGGAGTTGGCAGGGGCAGTGCTCGACGCACTTGGCGATCTTGGCATCGGCGCGGGCGTGGGCGACGCGGAAGGCGAGTACGCGGGAGACGAGATCGGGGACTATGGCGACGAAGAGGGCTTCGACGCCCTCGACGAGTATGCCGAAGCACCCGCCGAAGGCGTCAAGCCACCAACCGCGGAGGTCCCCGAGGAAGCCATTCCCGGGCCGATCCTCGAAGAGGCCGCCGAACTACCGAGTGCTGAGATCGAAGCCGACGCGGACTTCCTGATGCAGGCGCCTGGCGCAGTGGAAGCCGAAGAAGAAGAGTTCGCGCCACCACCACCACCTGGAATCGTGGAGCCGGAAGAAGAAGACTTCGCGCCACCGCCACCACCTGGAATCGTGGAGCCCGAAGAGGACTTCGCGCCACCGCCACCACCTGGAATCGTGGAACCGGAAGAAGAAGACTTCGCGCCACCACCGCCGCCGCCTGGCCTCGTGGAGCCGGAAGAAGAGGACTTCGCGCCGCCACCACCGCCACCTGGCGCGGAGTTGCCCCCTCTGGAGCCTGCGGGAGACACCGATGCGGCCGCGAAGGGCGAGGAGAATGGCGACTTCGGCAACTGGGAGCTCGAATTCGATGACGGCCCGGAGGAAGAAGAGGAGAGCTAAACGCCTCGTTCCCTGGACCATAGAAGCTGGGATCTACTGATGTCGAACATCACGGACGCACTTGCCGAAGTCCGGGGTCGGATCGAGGCCGCAGCGCAACGCGCCGACCGCCCCGGAAGCGACGTTACTCTCGTCGCTGTCTCGAAGACGCGAACGGTCGAGGAAACGCGCGAAGCGATTGATGCAGGTGCAGTTGACCTGGGCGAGAATTACGTCCAGGAGATGGTGGAGAAATGGCGAGCGCTTGGCACTGAGCCGGGCCGTGAGTTGCGCTGGCACGCCATCGGGCACATCCAACGCAACAAGGTGAAGTACATCGCGCCGTTCTGCCATCTGATCCACTCCATCGACAGCACGCGGCTCGCGGATGAGGTCAACAAGCGAGCGGGCCAGGCAGAGCGGACGCAGCCCGTGCTCATCGAATTGAACATCGCGCAAGAGGACAGCAAGTTCGGCGCGACGGCCGATGGGGCTCGTGCGCTTGCGGAATACGTAGCGGGGCTGCCGCACATTGAGCTACAGGGCTTGATGGCCATGACCCCCTACGACATCAGCGCCGACGAATCCCGTGCGTACTTCGCGCAGGTACGGGAGCTTTCGGAGACTTTGGGGGCGAATCTGCCGAGGGCCGCGATGCAAGCGCTATCCATGGGCATGACCCAAGACTACGAAGTGGCAGTGGAGGAGGGTGCAACGATCGTGCGGGTCGGGACGGCGATCTTCGGACACCGCGCGATCTAGGTCACGGTCTCTCAGACTCACAAACGGGGCAATCGCAGTCGCAGCATACAATCGCAGCAGGCCGGCGAAATCCGGCCACACGAAGCATTCACGCAGACATCACCGCAACAGCCTTAGTAGCAGTCAGGGAGGGACCCCCAAGTGAGCAGAAATGTTTGGGAACGAGCCTTGGACTATATTGGCCTGGGCTTGGCGAACGACTACGACGACATGACGATGGAGTCGGAGAGCATCACAGACGAGGCCGATGAGGGCGTCTACCACCTGCGCCCGGAGCGCCCATCGGCATCCACAGTACCCCTCGTACGCGCGGAACCCGGAAGCATGGAAGAGGCGGCGGTGGTCGCTGACGAGATCAAGCGACAGGTCCCAGTCATCCTGAACCTCGAAGGCTGCAACCCAGAGGAAGCGCGGCGGATTCGCGACTTCCTTGCCGGGGTCACCTACGGACTCAATGGATACATGAAGAAGCTGGGCAATTGGGTCTATGCCTGCGCTCCCTTCGATATGCCCATTGAGAGACTGGTCGTAGACGGTTCGCGTGTCGGCGATGCGCGCTACGAGGACGAGGACTACGACGAAGAGGACGTCTACTAGGCCGGAGAGCTCCGTCGCCAAGCCGATGCAACGGACCGCGGCCCGTGCGGACAGCGCCGGGCTGCGTCCTTATTTCCCGGTCGTGTTGCCGGGCACTGAGGCCGCACGACATTCGCCGATCCCGGGCCCCCCGATGATCCAGCCAGAGGTGTTGCGCAGTGTCTGACCCCACATACAAACTCGGTGTCGCCGGCGCAGGGAAAATGGGCGGCGCCCTAATCAGGGCGCTTGTTGCCGGAGATATGCTCAAACCAGAGGCGATCATCGCCGCCGACATCTCGGAGGATGCCCGGAACCGGTTGGCTGAGGACTGCCCCGGCGTTACGGTGATCGAGGACGTTGCGCGAGTCGCCGCCGAAGCCCAGGTCATGCTCATCGCCGTCAAGCCTCAGGTGTTCGAGGCCGCCCTGTCATCGGCGGCCGGCTCCCGCGCCGACGGACAATTGATCGTCTCGATCATGGCCGGGGTGCCGATCAGCCGGATCGCGGCCATCTTCCCCGGGAGCACGCCCGTGATTCGGGCCATGCCCAACGTATGCTGCGAAGTGTCCCAGGGAGCCTTCGGCTACGCCGTCAACGAGTTCGTGACCGACGCCCAGAAGGCCCTCGTCGACGAGTGGTTCAACAGCATCGGCACGGCCGCGGAATTGCCCGAGAAGCTGCTCGACGCGGTGACGGGTCTGTCCGGCAGCGGTCCGGCATTCGTCGCGGCATTCATTGAGGGCCTTGCAGACGGAGGCGTGGCTGCCGGCTTGCCTCGCCCCATCGCACAGCGCCTGGCCGCGCAGACGGTACTGGGAGCGGCACAGTGGGTGCTGGACTGCGGCGGGCCGGCCGTGCTCAAGGACATGGTCTGTTCGCCTGGCGGCACGACGATCACGGGCATGCGCGTCCTGGAGGAGAGTGGC
The DNA here is from genome assembly GCA_029821745.1 of Candidatus Zipacnadia bacterium. Lineage (GTDB taxonomy): Bacteria > Armatimonadota > Zipacnadia > Zipacnadales > JABUFB01 > JALGSS01. The sequence goes on along the minus strand of JALGSS010000265.1, from coordinate 572 downwards.
CTGCGTTCGGCCGCTATCGAGGCCGTCGTAGCAGCAACGGAACGTTCGAAGGAGCTCGGCTCCTGACGCCGTCGGCTCCCTGCCGGCAGTAGGCCCGACCCGAGGACCCACCAACGTTGTCGATCCGATGTTCTGTCGCGACACCAGCCATTCACGGCGCCGGCGATGTCCGGCGCCGTTTCACCCTTACTCCCTGAGAGCGCGAGCCAGCCTGTGCACGAACCCGGTCCGTCCCGACAACCTAGCCATCCCGACCGGCGGCAGTTCCTCATCCGCACGGCGCTGTTGGCTGCACTGCTCGGGGTGACGATCGCCGTCGTCCAGCATATATCGGGGCTGCCTGCCCTGCGAAGCGTTGAGCGCTGGTACGGAACGGCTCCCAGCACGCCGCTACAGGGCGACATCCTGCTTCGCACGGGGATGTTTCTGCAACGGTTCCCTGCGGGAACGCAGCAGAAGATGGGCGTGGATGCCGAGGACGTGGTTCAGTCCGGGATCGGCAACTACGAGCGCCTGGCCCTTGGTCAGCCCCCGCCGAGTCTCGGGGCCCTGCTGCGTCTGGCCGTCGTCTA
>JALGSS010000264.1:13476-14335 GCA_029821745.1 Candidatus Zipacnadia bacterium | reverse complement strand
AAGTGGTTGAAGCGCTATGACGGCACCATCCAAAGCCTCATGGATCGCCCGCGCACGCCACGAAGCCATCCGAAAAAGCTGTCTGCTGAACTGCACGCTCTCATCAAGCGCGTGTACTGCAAGCAGACCAAAACCGACAAGCATGGCAACCGCAGACCCCCGGGGCTTCACCGTCTGCATTGGCTGCTGTGCACCTACCACGGCTTCGAACACAGCGTCGGCGCCGTCTACAAGGCGCTCAAGCGAATGGGCTTCTACGGCCCCGCCAAGCACCGCAGACGCCGGAAATGGAAACGCTACGAAGCCCCTTGGCCCGGCGCCAACGTCCAGATCGACATCATGTACCTGGACGACATCGGCCACAGGGAGCAGTACCAGTACACGGCCATCGACGAGCACACCAGGCTCTGCTATGCGGCGATCTACGATGACATCAGCATCCACAATGCCACGCGCTTCTTGCGCGATACTCTCGACTTCTTCGACAAGCACCAGATCCGCGTGGACCAGGTGCAAACCGATCACGGCATCGAGTTTACTTTCGCCATGTTCCCCGCCGTCACCAAAGAGCATCCTTTCGAACGTGAGCTGCGCAAAGAAAGCATCGCCCGCAAGCTCACACCCGTCGGCAAACCGCACCTGCAAGGCAAGGTGGAGCGCCTGCACCGAATCTGCGAAGACGAGTTCCACAGCATGCGTTTCTATCGGTCGCCAGAGGAACTCAAACGTTCGTTCACCGCATATCTTCGCTACTACAACCACCAACGCGCCCACGGCACTCTGAAATGGAGGTCGCCGGTACAACATCTACAAGCATGGCAGCACGACCAATGTGTTACCTATGATTGACGACGGTACA
>JALGSS010000264.1:0-13469 GCA_029821745.1 Candidatus Zipacnadia bacterium | reverse complement strand
ATGTGACCATTGCCGAGACCTTCGCCCTTGCAGAGCCGACCAGAGGGGATTCGCGAGCACTGGCAGGCTAGCGCCCTGGAGGGCGCGCCGCATGGACCTGTGGGAGTTCGACTGCCTGGGCCGCCACACGGGCGGCTGTTAGTGAGATGCTCACGTAACGCAGAAGCCGGCCCGCGCCACGCTCGCCCGGACCTTCGCGCCGAAGCTGGTCCATACCCCGATCGCAGCTACGACGAGTAGAGCGAGCAGTAAGGCATACTCGACAGTTGTCAGACCGTCTTCATCCGCAATCAACAGCCTGCACTGATCCGTGATGTGATGAAGCAATGCATCGCCCCCGGCAGCGTAGTTGAGGTGGCGGGGCAAGCCCCGACTCAATGTTTGCTCTATGTTACATACATGTAACCTCAAAGTCAAGAGCTTATCTTGATCGCATCATGAGATTACGCCACGCGGGGGTCATAATACGACTCGCGGCGTGAGGCCGGGAGCGCCACTAGTACGCGCCGCGGGCGCCGATGACTACGGGGATCGTCTTGAGCAGGATCGTGAAGTCCAGCCAGATCGACCAGTTGAGGATGTAGTAGAAGTCATACTCGATGTTCTCGATCAAGGGCAGATCCTTGCGGCCGAGTATCTGCCACAGACCCGTGAGGCCCGGCTTCATGTCCAGCCGGCGCCGCTGCCACGGCTGGTATCGCGCCACGATAAAGGGCATCTCAGGCCGGGGGCCGACGAGGCTCATGTCACCCTTGAGCACATTGAGCAGTTGCGGCAGCTCGTCCAGGCTGCTGCGGCGCAGCAGCCGGCCGATCTTCCCCACGCGCTGGTCATCCGGGCTGCTCGGGGCCTCGGCGTATGGCTCCGCGGTCGCCGCCATCGTGCGGAACTTATACATGGTGAAATGCTTGCCCCGGTACCCGACCCGAGTCTGCTGGAACACGGGACTGCCTTCCGTTTCCCGCTGCACCAGCCACGCAATGACACCCATCGCCGGGGCGAACAGCACCATGAGAACCACGCTAGCGATTACATCGAAAACGCGCTTCACCGCAAGCTGCCAGGTGGCGAAGCGTGGCTGGGGGAACTCGAGGACCGGCAGGTCTGCCAGGCCGGATATCTCGGCGCGCTCGGTGAGAACCTGTAGAGGGCCCGCGACGAGGTGGAAATCCACCGGCAGTCCCTCGCAGGATTGGACGGCACTCATGAGTATATCGGGGTCGACGTCCGGACGCGCCACGAGCACCTCGTCGATGTCGTGCTCTTGGACCACGTCCGCGAGATCCTCGACGTTCCCGACGATCGGGTAACCCTCGACGTCCTCCGGGTGCTCGATGACGGAGACGAACCCCACGAGCTCGTATCCGAGCACCTCGTAGTCGCGGATCCGCCGTGCTACAAGTCGAGCGAGGTCGCCGCAGCCGACAACGAGAGCGCGGGCCCGGGCTTCCCCTCGCGACCGCTCACTCTCGGCGTAGTCACGCATCACCGCCCGGGAGGACAGAGCCAGCACGAGCCCCGTTGCCCAGAACAGCAGCAGCGTGGCCCGGGAGTAGTCGGTGTGGCTGAGAAAAGAAGCAGCCGCCACGAGCAGCACCGTGAGGCTGACCGCGCGGAACACGGCCGTCATCTCGGCGAAGGGTGAGACGAAGCGCCGGGCGTTGTACAAGCCCAGGCTGTAGGACGTGATGAGCCACAGGCCGGCGACCACGGGAGCCGCCTGCACGTACATCCAGATGTCGTGGCGGATCGGCATCAGGAGGCTCGTCGGCACGAGCACGCGCAGCAGATACGCGATCAGGACCGAGGCCACGCAGACAGCCACGTCCATGAGCATCAGCGCGATGCCGAACCGTTCGTCGAACGTCCGCCGTGGCGATCCGCGTCCTGAGAGCATAATCGCAAGCGCCCCGTACAGCCATGCCGGGAGGCGTGTCCGGCCGGGGCGCGAGACATCCCTTCAGCTCGGGGAGCCGGGCTGGTTACACCTGGGCCAGCAGCGCGTCGCACGCCTTCTTCACGTGCGATGCCGCCTCCTCAACCGGCAGCTTCTTCAGGTCTTCACTGAAGATCTCAACACCCATGTAGTCCTGGTAGCCGATCTTCTTGAGGGCCGACAGGAAACCCACGAGGTCGATGATCCCCTCGCCGGGCGTCAGGCGTTCCATGTCCTGCTGCTCCTCGAGGGGGCGATCGGGCGCATCGTTGATGTGCACATGGACGACCTTCTCCGCCGGCAGGGCCTCAAGCTCGGCCACCGTGTGCTGGGCGTTGAACCAGTGATAGCTGTCCACCAGCAAGCCGAGGTTGGGCTCGCCGATCTCATCTTCCATGTTCAGCAGATCGTCCATGCGACAGACGACCACGTTCTTGCCCGCGCGCGTGTGATACGGGCCGACCCACTCGAGACCGAACCGGTGGCCGTACTCGCCGACGACCTTCGCAATCTCTCCCCATCGCCGCATCCAGGTCTTGCGGGTCTCGTCGGCGTCTCCGTCCACAGCCGGGGGAATCCACGTGCAGGTGCGTGTGCAGCCAACCTCGGCGGCGCGCTTCGCCTGCGGTCCCACAGCGGAAAGCTGCTCCTGGAAGGTGTCCTCATCCTGGCGCCACTCGACGCCCATGCCCCAGGAGCTCATGTTCACGCCGTAGCGTTCGCACAAGGCGAGGAAGTCCTCCGCGCCCAGTTGCATGGCAGCGTCAAGGCCGGCGTCGACGCCCTCGTACCCGAGCTTCTGCGCCAGAGCCAGGAGTTCCTCGAAGGACAAAGGCCGGCCCAGAATCACGGAGTGCAGAGATAGTTTCACGGTCATGTCTCCTGTCGGTGTTCGGTGTTGAGTCATGCGTCAGAACTTGCTCGGACTAGCCGACGCCCATCTGCTCAACGGCAGACTTGCCCAACTCGTATGCCGCCTGCGTGGCCTCCGGGTGCTTCACGACGTCTCCCTTCTGGAAGACAGAGACCGCCACCTCGCCCAGGTACTTCCCGCTGAAGTGGTCCACCCACACCTTGACCGGCTTGATGATCCAGTCGGCTTCGGACAGGTCCGGCGCACCGAAGGGCGTGAGCACCACCCAGCCTTTGTTCGCCATTCCCTCCTTGAACCACGGTTGCACGTAGTGCACGGAGAACCGGTCCACGAAGCACTTCATCTGGCAGGAGACGCCCTGCCAGTAGACGGGGCTGGCGAGCACGAGGATGTCGGCGTCCATGACCCGGTTCAGGATCAGCCGGTGGTCGTCGGAGGCGTGGACATCCACCCGCCGGCTGTGCCTGTCGGACAGTTCGCCGACGGGGTTGATCGTGTAGTCATACAGGTAGATCTTCTCGCCGGCCGCCCCGGCCTCCCGGACGCCGCGGAGGAACTCATCGATCAAGATATCTGTGTTCCCGCCCTTGCGGGGGCTGCCGTTCAGCGCCACGACTCTCATGCAAGCTGCTCCTTCCCATGCGACCAACCCGGTGGCTCGGCTACTCGTCGATAACCGCGATAGCCTCGATCTCGACCAGCACATCCAGCGGGAGCTTGCCGACCTCGCAGGTGCTCCGGGCCGGCGCGTTCTCGGTGAAGTACTCGGCGTAGGTCGCGTTGAGCTGCTTGAAGTCGTCCATGTGCTTGAGAAAGACGGTGGTCTTGAGCACGTTGCTCAGGTTCGTACCGCAGTCTTCGAGCAGCATCGACAGGTTGTCGAGCACCCGCCGTGTCTGCGCCTGGATCCCGCCCTCGACGACGCCTCCTGTCTCCGGATCAACACCGATGATGCCGGAGCAGAACAGCATATTGCCGCAGCGCACGGCCTGGGAGTATGGCCCGACGGCCGGTGGGATGCGTTCACTTGACAGGCAGACCTTCGCGTCCGACATGATGATTCGCCATCCTTGGTGGTCCGGCGGCGATTGCTGTCCGCCGGCGTGTCTCCATACAAACATCCGGGACAGCCGGGTCGGCTGTCCCGTTGGTACCGCGTTCTTGCTTCTCGGCTACCCGCCGACCTTCGTGCCGCACTCCGAGCAGAACTTCGCGCCGGGCGCGAGGGCCGCGCCACAGTTGGAGCAGAACTTCGCGCCTGCGGGAGACACAACTTGCTGCGGCTGCGCGGGCTGGGCCTGCTGAGCCTGCTGCGCCTGCTGGGCTTCCTGGCCGCTCAAGCCTGCTGCGCCTGCTGGGCTTCCTGGCCGCTCAAGCCGGAGGATGCGGCCTTCATGGCTTCCGCCATCGCCGCGCCCATGCCGATGCCTGCGCCCATTCCCATTCCTGCCGCAGCCATGTTGCTGCCGCCTGCCTTCCCCGCTCGTCGATCATCTCCATGACCTCATCCGGCGGAGTGATCGCGGAGATGATGAAGTCGAGCAGCTCCAGGCCGTAGCGCTCGAAGTCCTCGCCCACACGCGCCTTGACCGCGATGCCAACCTCGTCGTAGAGCTTCGGCAGGTCCAGGATCGTGTCCATGACCTCGCCGAGAGTATCCGTGAGCCGGGCCGCGATGAAGTCCCGCAGCCACGACTGCGCGGCATCGGTATCGTAGGCGTTTTCGGTGCCGACGATGGTGTTGACGAACAGTTGGGGCTCGCGCACACGCATCGTATACGCCCCGAAGGACCGCAGCCGGACGGTGTGGAGCTCAGTGTCGCGGAAGATGATCGGGGATGGCGTGCCCCATTTCAGGTCGGTGAAGGTCTTCATGTTCACGTAGTAGACTTCCGCCTGGAAGGGCGTCTTGCCGCCGAAGGGCAGGTTGACCAGTCCGTTCAGGAGGGGCAGGTTCGCGGTCTCCAGGGTGTGGCGCCCCGGCTGGAACACATCCAGAGCCTTCCCGTCACGGAAGAAGACAGCGACCTGGCTCTCGCGCACGGTCAACTGGGCGCCGAACTTGATGTTCCCAGGCCCGTACGCCGGCCAGCGGTGCACGATCTCGTCGCCGCTCACGTCTTGCCACTCGATAGCGTCCAAAAGCGCCATGTTGGGCCTCCCTTGAGAAGCTGCGTGCCGCAAAGGGCCCGCGGCTCATGTCGCCTCTACTGGTTCTGTTCAGGTACTACCGAAGCCGCGACCTGCTCCCGTCCGTCCACCATCTCCTGCAGTTGGCCGATCGCCCGCTCCACGAGGCTCATCGCTTCGTCAGCGCCGTCTTCGTCGCAGGACGCCAGGCCATCGACCGCCTGCTTGCAGCCGTCGATATGCTCTTGCAGGGACACATCGTGCGCGTACAATCGGTCCAAGTCATCTTCGCCGATCTTCACGGCGTCGAAGAAACCCGTGTACCCGTAGTCGGCGAAGCGGATATTGTCACGCACCTTGCCCATCAGCCGGGAGAGGCGGTCGATGTCGGGCAGCGCCTGCAGGTTCCCCGCTTTCGCCCATCGACGGGTGACGTCCTTGAGGGCATCGCGCACGGAGTCGAGCTGCTCTACGAGGCGTTCCCGTAAGAGCTTGTCGGCCGTGCGCCGGATCTCTCGCTCGCGATACCCGTCGAAGCCCGGGATGTCCTTCATCAGCCGCTGGAATGCATTCTCGTCTCGCTCGATACGATCACGGATGTCAGACACCGCGACCCCTCCTGCCGGCTACGACCTTTGGCACGAAAGACGCCAGTCTGGCTGCGTTGAAGAGGTCACTTAGCTAGCTGCGGCGTAGCGAGACCGGCACTCGGTCTCTATGACCGGGGCCCCGCGGGGCCGCTTGGCCATATTCAGCGCGTCCCTCAACACAACCTTCTTGAGGGGTAGTTCGCGGACCGCCTACCCGACTCCTGCCTCCATCCGGCCCCGCCTGGGACCGTGGCGCTCACACCGTCGCCGCATCTCTTGAATGCGCGGCGCGAGGGATCAGGCAAGGCTGCCGCGCGGATGCCGGAGAAGTGGCCTTGCGCCGATGCGTGGTATATAATATATGAAACAACCACGAGCTTGGATCGTTCAATAAACAGGAAGTGGCCCAGATCGTCTGCAGGCTACAGGGGGGAAGCACTGCCAACAGGAGTAGGTGACGACAATGTGGAGAGCAGTCTGTGTGCTGATACTCGGGGTCGCAGTCGCGCTTATGATCGGCTGCGGCGGCTCAGACGACCCACCCGCGGGTACCGAAAGCAAGACGGCGCATCTGTACCAGGCGTCCCCCGGAGCGCCGACGTCCATCCGGATGGGCTGGGCGCGAGACAGTGTTCCCGACCCGTCCTCGATAGTCGCGTGGTTCGTGTACCGCGGCAGCTACTACGGGCTTCTTGCCGAGCCCCAGAACCTGATCGACGCGATCGGCGCCCAAGATCTGCGCGTCTATGAGGATGCCGGCAACGCCGCCTCACTGAACTATTCGACGAACTTCTCCTATACCCGCCGAGACAATCCGGAGCAGGGATCCATCGATGCCACGTACACGCGCCCGCCCCTCATCCAGGTGTCAACCCTCCAGGTGGACCCGCCCAGCGCGCTCAGCCAACCAAGCGCGCCGCAAGGGCCCGTCACCTACTTCGTCGCGCCGGCACCCGTGAAGCCGTCCGCCGGGTCGGCAACGGTGGATGCCACGAACGCCGCCTTCCAGTGGAGCACCTCCACCGGCGCGGATGAGTACATGATCCGCATCTACGACAACTACTCGGTCACAGGCAACCCGGTGGTCCAGTCGCCGATCGTGCGTCCCGGCGGCACTGTCGGGGTGTGGACCTACACCACCGGCGGCGGGAACGGCGCGCTTCGCGGCAGCCAGTACTACTACTGGGTTGTCTGCGCCCGGAAATCGGGAGAGGTCACGCCAACCTGCGGCGAGGAGAGCGGCTGGGTCAAGAGCAGCGTGCGCCAGTTCATGACGGCCCCGACCCCGCCGGGCATTCCGTAGCGCGGGACGCCGCCGGCCACCACGCGTTCCCAGAACCAAACGAGCCCGCTCTCTTGCACAGAGGGCGGGCTCTTATTGTCTCTCTACTCGCCCCAGACTAGCCGATGGTGATGGCCTTTGCCGGGCACGCGCGGGCGGCCTTGCGAATGATGGGTTCGGGGTCGCCCTTGGGGTTCTTCACATACGCCTTCTCCGTGGCCCGGTTCAGCGCGAAGGTCTTCGGAGCGATCTTCGCGCACTTCCCACAGCCGGTGCATTTGTCGGCATTGATCTGCGGGCCGGTGCCTGCGCTTGCCTGTGCATGCGTATCGTCGGTCTTGGACGGGGCCGCAGTGCAATCGTCACAGTCCCCGTCACAGTCATCGCAGCCTGCCTTCGGGCAGTTGTCACAGTCCCCGTCGCAGTCGTCGCAGCCTGCCTTCGGGCAGTTGTCACAGTCCCCGTCGCAGTCGTCGCAGCCTGCCTTCGGGCAGTTGTCACAGTCCCCGTCACAGTCATCGCAACCTGCCTTCGGGCAATCGCCACAGTCCCCGTCGCAGTCGTCGCAATCAGGGGAAGCGATCGCCTCAGGCTGAGGGATCGCGCACACGCCACCACCGCAGCCTCCGGGGGGCTCGTTGCCGACTCCACCGCATCCTCCTACGGCTTCAGGTCCGCCAACGCAGCCTGATCCAGCGAGGTCGGCGTCCACACTCTGTGCGTCCGGCTGCGCCGGCGTTGAGCTGAAGACAGTCGGGGCAAGACCCATGGCTGCAAGGGCCAGGATGATGAGGATCCCCGCGAGCAACTTGCTGTGCCCCTTCAGACCCTTAGGCGTTTCATTCTGTGCCATCTGCATTCCGCCTTTCGTGGCTCAAGTTACCAGTGAGACGCACGCAACCGCGCCCGGATTCCCTTTTCCCCTCAGGCCGAGTGGCCGAAGATGGTGATCAAGAGCTTGCCGAGGACGATGACGACGCTGATGAAGGTGAGCACCGCGAATGCGCCACGCACGCGGCTGGAGTCGAACCGTTGGGTCAGCCCGGCCCCGATATACGCCCCCACCGCGGAGCCCACCAGCAGCAGCAGCCCGAGCAAGAGGTCGACATTGCCTTTCATCGAGTGCGTATAGGCGCCGTAGACAGCAGTGAACACGGTCTGGAACACGCCGGTCCCAATGGCCACGAGGGTCGGGCAACCGATCGCGTAGATCAGCGTGGGCATGAGGATGAACCCGCCGCCGACACCCATCAGCCCGCTCAGGAAGCCGACTAGAAGCCCGACCGCGATGAGTATCCACAGCGAGATGCCCTCTATCCCCGAGGCGGGGAGGGCAACCATGGGCCGGAGTTTGATCCCGCGCAGCAGGTGCATAGCGGAGGTCTGGGGCTCCGCGCCGTCAGTTTCCTCACGCCGTGCCGAAGCCGCTGCCTCACGCGCGATGGATGTGCCGATGCTTGTGAGCACAACGGCGTACAAGACGCTCATGACGAAGGTGATGAGGGGCAGTGAGGCTCCGCAGACGGCGACCGTGCCGGTGCTCTTGAGCAGCTCGATCACCTGCGCCCCGAGTTCCGCCCCCGGAACGGATCCGATAAGAATCAGGCATCCGAGGCGATAGTCGATATGGCGAAGGCGTGCGTGGCGCATCGTTGCCGAGGAACTCAGGCCGATCATCTGCGACAGAGTCGACCCGACGGCGACGCTGTATGGAACGCCGAGCAGCGCGTTGAGCATGGGCGTAAGCAGAAACCCCCCGCCCACGCCGAAGAACCCCGCCAACGCACCGATGACCAACCCCAGCCCCATCACGAGAAACCAGGAGATCTCGACGCCCGCGATGGGCAGGTGCACCATGTCAGTGCCCGCCTCCGAGCATCCCGGACCCCAACACCCGCTCGATGGTCCCCAGGATGAAACTGACGGCGATCCCGACAACCAGGGGAAGAGCGACGCTGAGCAGCACGTAAGCGGTGCCGGCCTGGTAACCCGGCGTGGCCGGGTCCATGTCCCTCGATACTTCAGTTATCAAACCAACTATGTCCATAGGCGTACGGCGACCACCGCTACAGCTACACGATGTCGATGTCGCAAACCCCTTTCGTCTCACAGCACAACCTGTCGATGGGAGATCCGAACAGCCTGCGCATCCACTCCGGTCGCTGGGCGCGCGTGACGATGATCACGTCCACGCCCACCTCGCACGCGACCAGCCGCACCTCCTCAGCGAAGCGCCCGGTTTTCATGAAGGTGCGGCACTCAATGCCACGCTCCCCAGCCATCTGCTCCACCCGGTCAAGCACTTCGCGGGCCTGCTTCTGGTGCTCGTCCAGCAGGCCCTCTTCCATCTTGTCACGTAGGCTGGAGCCCGCGACAACGCCCGTTCCCGCGAAGTATCGGGCCGTATTGACGTCCACAATGAAAATGGTGATGAGGCGCGTCTCATTCTGCTCACACAGTTTCAACGCGTGCTCGATTTCCTTGTCGGTCCAGCGGAAGGAAGACAGCGCCAGCAGTACAGGTTTTGCCATGGTGTGCCCTGCCCTATGTTCCCATGTGCCAACTGGACAGGTACTCCTCCTGCTCGGGAGTCAGCGTATCCAATTCAATGCCCATTGCCTGGAGTTTCAGCAGCGCGACCTGCGCGTCAATCTCTTCGGGTACCCGGTGCACGGTGACTGTCAGCGACTCGTGGTTCTTCGCTACATACTCGGTACACAGGGACTGGTTGGCGAAGCTCATGTCCATGACCGACGCGGGATGACCCTCGGCCGAAGCGAGGTTCACCAGACGTCCCTCGCCCAGGAGGAAGATCGTGCGCCCGTCAACCAGGGAGTAGGCGTCAGTCTCATGACGCACACGCTTCTTCTCGGCCGCCATCTCGGCCAGCGAGACGAGGTCGATCTCCACGTCGAAGTGCCCGCTATTGCACAGGATTGCACCGTCGCGCATGACCTCGAAGTGTTCCTTGCGGATCACACTCCTGTCGCCGGTAACGGTGATGAATACCTCACCCACTTCGGCAGCCTTCGCGATGGGCATCACTTGATGTCCGTCCATGGCCGCCCGCAGGCCCTGCAGCGGATCGACCTCAACCACGATCACCCGCGCGCCAAGACCCTGGGCCCGAGCGGCAACGCCCTTCCCGCACTGACCATACCCGCAAACGACCACGTTCTTGCCCGCGAGCAGAATGTTCGTCGCCCGCAGGATGCCGTCGATCGTGCTCTGACCGGTGCCGTAGAAGTTGTCGAACAAGCACTTCGTGTTCGCGTCATTCACCGCGATGACCGGATACTTCAGGGCGCCGTCCTCGGCCATGGCTCGCAGGCGAATGACCCCTGTCGTGGTCTCCTCCATGCCCCCGAGGAGATTGCCGATGAGCTCCGGCCGCTCCGAGTGGATCGTGGAGATGACGTCGCAGCCATCGTCGATCGTGATCGTCGGCTGCGCGTCCAGCGTCGCCGCGATGTGGCTGTAGTACGTGTCCCGGTCCTCGCCGTGGATCGAGAAGACGCTGATGCCGAAGTCCTCGACCAGAGACGCGGCAACCGCATCCTGGGTTGAGAGCGGGTTGCTCGCGCAGAGGGACACTTCCGCCCCGCCCGCGGCGAGGGTCCGGCACAGGTTCGCGGTCTCACTCGTTACATGCAGGCACGCGCCAATGCGCTGCCCTGTCAGGGGCTTCTCCGCCTCGAAGCGCTCCCGGATCGACCGCACAACCGCCATCTGGCGGTCGGCCCACTCGATTCGCAGCTTGCCCTCCGGCGCCAGGCTCAGATCGGCAACATCATATGCCATGTTCGCTTCTCTCCTCACGGGGCCGCCTGCCGCGGCGCTTGTCCTACAGTGATCGATAGCGGTTGCGAACTCCGGCCTCAGAGGTCTGCGTCCCAGACCTGAAGGCCGCGGTGGTCGAACTGAAACTCGATCGGGCTGCCGCCAAGATCCTCGACGGCGCGGCGGACCTTATGCTCGCAGTCGGGCTTGCAGAGGAGCAGGATGCAGCCTCCGCCTCCCGCACCGCAGGCTTTCGCGCCGAGGATACCCTCGGGCCGCGCAATGGCCAGCAGCGCCTCAATCTTCGGCGTCGTCATCTCATCGTACAGGCGCTTCTGGTTCTCCCAGTTGAAGTCGAGCACCTCGCCGACACGAGCCAGGTCTTGCGCCTGCAGCGCGTCGCGCATTTGAAGGCCTGCCTCGCGGATATTCAGCAGGGCGTCCCGGACTCCGGCCTCCTCGGCCTCGTACGCGCTCATCACCCGGCTGATCAGGTTCCCCGACAGCCGCGACTTGCCGGTGTAGACCAGGAGCAAGTGCTTCTCAAGCTCCAGGAGGAAGTCGGCGGATAGCTCCAGGGCCTCCACGCGGACCTCGGGGTCCTTGAACTCCATGAAGTGAATGCCACCGAGGGCCGCCGCGTACTGGTCCTGCTTGCCCCCCGGTATCTTCAGTTCCTCGATCTCCAGCAGGTTCGCGAGGGCCGCGACCTCCATGCGGTCCAGCTCTACCCCTCGCATGTGGTCGATGATCCCCACCATCGTGACGCCCATTGACGCGGACGACCCGGTGCCGGAACCCGGCGGCGCTTCACAGCGGGTCGTGATATGCGCCGCGCCAAGGTCCGCTCCCCGGCGACGGATCGCGGCCTTCAGTAGGTCGAGATTGCCGTCATACTCCATCTGCCGGATGCTGTGAGTCTCGATGAACGTGTCGTAATCGGCGGACTCGAGCCGATAGTCCGACCCCTGGTTGGGGATCAGCGACGCATACGAGTAGCGCGAGATGGCGGCGTTGACCACGCACCCGCCTTCCCGTGCGCTAAAGGGCGCCACGTCGGTCCATCCGCCCGCGAGGTCAATGCGGACCGGACTGCGCGCTCGCGCGATCCTCAACCGTCATCATCCTTTCGGGATTCGTGAGACGACTCGGGGCCCGAGGCTTAGTCGTCGGACAGGTACTGCTTCGCGTACTCCCGCGCGGCATCGTCCCACTTCCGCATCGGCGTCAGGCCCAGTTCGGCTTCTCGCCGGGTGACCATGACGCTGTACTCCGGCCGGCGCGTGGGGCTCTCCCACTCCGTGCGCGAGATGTCCTGCACCGTCACGTGCCCGGCTCCCGCCGCCTCAAGCACACACCGCGCGAATTCGGCCCACGTGCACGTGCCGGTGTTCACGCAATGCAGAATTCCCGTCAGGCGACGCTCCACAAGCTCCCACAGCCGGGACGCCAGGTCCCGCGTATAGGTTGGCGAGCCGTACTCGTCGGCAACCACGTTCAGGGACCCCAGTTTGCGCCCCTTCGTGACAATAGTATGTGGGAAGTTCTTCCCCTTCGGGCCATACAGCCACTGAGTGCGGGCGATCAGAACCCGGTCGTGGGCCTCAAGCGCATACCGCTCACCGGCCAGCTTCGACTCGCCATACGGGTTGATCGGGTTCGGCGCATCGTCCTCGTCATACGCCGCGCCCTTCTCGCCGTCGAACACGTAGTCCGTGCTGAGAGCGATCAGGTGGCAGTCGCACTCCGCGCAGGCCAGGGCGACGTTGCGCGTGCCCCCGGCGTTGACCCGGTGTGCGGTCTCGGGGTCGCGCGTGCACCCGTCCACATCCGTGTACGCGGCGCAGTGAATCACCGCGACCGGCCCGTGAGGCACGATTGCGCCCATCGCCTCGGACTGAACACTGATATCCCCGTCGGGGAGGTCGACGCCGATGGCTTCGTACTGAGGCGGGGCAAGGTCAACCACGGCGCTGCCCAACATCCCGGCGGCGCCCGTGATGACCACGCGCCGGCGCTCCATTCAATCACCGCCGCAAAGGGTAACAGTAAGAAACCGGCAGTGTCAATGTGTCAGGGCGTAGACGGCGAGGTTGACTCCCATCCGCAGCGCTGCCTCGCGCTTCTCAGCGGGGTCATTGCTCGCGCTTCTCAGCGGGGTCATTGTGCACATCCGCGTCTTCCCAGCCATCATTCAGGTCCGTATTATAGGAGTAGAACAGCACCACGCGGCCCTCGTGGATGATCGCGTAACCGTGGGGCGGGCCACCGTGATGCTCGTGGATCTTCGGCAGGCCCTTCGGGAAGTCATACAGGGCATGGTATATGGGGTGGCCGAAGGGCAGCTCCACGAGGGTCTTGTCGGGGAACAGCTTCTTCAATTCGGGGCGGAAAAACTCATCCAGGCCGTAGTTGTCGTCCACGTGCAGGAACCCGCCATTGAAGAGGTACTTGCGCAAGTTCGCCCGTTCCTTCTTGAAGAGGTACTTGCGCAAGTTCGCCCGTTCCTTCGGTGTGAAGCGAATCTGCCCGTGGCCGGTGATGAACAGCATCGGGTAGTCGAAGATGCGCTCGGAGCTCGGCTCAACGACCTCCGGCTTCGCGGCCAGGCGGATCGTCGTGCGCTTGTTGATCGCCTTGACCAGATTCGGCAGCCCCGTGGGGTTGACGTACCAGTCGCCCCCACCGCCATACTTCACCCGGGCGAGAGCCGGCGGCGCGGCAGTCGCCGGAGCAAGCAGGGCCGCCAGGCAGACACAGGCGAGCAGTCCGACCAACACGCGCCCGCGCGTGATTCGGAGCGGGTTCAAGACCATCCTCGAATCCGAGCGTCCACTACACGGCCTCATAGTCTCTCCCAGTGTGGACGTCAATCTG
>JALGSS010000263.1 GCA_029821745.1 Candidatus Zipacnadia bacterium | reverse complement strand
GCCTTTGTGATGTAGCCAGTAGCGCGACATCCTGATGCCAGGAAAAACACGCCACAGGCAGCCTCAGAGCACCACAGCAGCCGTTCTATCGCTCCCTAGTAAGGGAACTTCGGTATAGCTACGGCAAGGGAGATCAGCAGATATGGAATATCGACTGGTTGAAGCAGAAAGGCTGCGTGTTGGTTCCCGGGTACATTCAGGCGCGAATCAAGGCGGCCACTGGTGAAGTGCTCCAAGCTATCGGCAGCTAATTGCGGCGAGATCTCGCGGGAAGATGCCGACATCTCGGGGAGGGCAATGTTTGCCTCTGCCGGAACCAGGGAGTCGTCGAAGATTGATCCACGCGTTGAGACGGACAGACGGAGGCAGGTCACATGAGAGTGCCGGCGTTGATTGCTCTGGCAGTATGCGCACCGATCGCTGTCTCGCATGCCCAGCCGAATCTGGTGGCGAACGGCGACATGGAACTGGATGCCGACGGGGACGGGCGGCCTGACCACTGGGACGCTGTGGGAGATGCCAACACTGTCACTCAGGAGCTGACGGGCGACGCCGGCTTCCAGGGCGGGCGTAGCGCTCGGCTGGAGTGCACGGACTTCGTGCAGGAGAACCCCGCCAGCCACGCCATGATTTGCCAAATGGGGCGCATTGAGGTGCAGGGCGATCAATGGTACAAGCTCTCCTTCCGAGCGAAGCAGCGGGGCCTGAATGGCTTGCCGCTGATGGTCGCGCTGGTCAACATGAACGGCTGGGGAGGCATGGGCCTGAGCGCGGCGGCAATCCCAGGCACGGTGTGGGAGCAGCATGAACTGCTGTTCCAGGCCACCCGCGACGCCGTGGACACCATGCGGCTGCAGTTCTGCTACCTGTCGACGGGGACGCTGTGGCTGGACGATGTGGAGCTGATCCCCACCGATGCCGGCCTCAAGCCGACTCTGGTTTGGCCCAATGCCGGAGGGCGGAATCTGGTACCCAACGGCAGCTTTGAGTGCGGCGCGGACAACTGGGGGAGCCTGGGGCGCTACGTGACCACCGGCTGGGCAATGCCCATGAACCGGCTGTTCGGCGACGTAGTGGACGAGGGCGCTGCCTCCGGCCGCCACTGCTTGAAGGTGTCGATGAGCCCTGACACAACACCGGTGTGCTACTTCGACTGCATGGCCCCGGTGCGCACGCCGGTGCGCACGCTGCTGACGGGCAATATGGGGTGGATGCCAACCATCCCGGGGCAGGACTACGTCCTGTCCGCATGGCTGCGCGCAGACAAGCCCGGCGTCCCGGTGAAGCTGGTTGTCCATCCCTTCGACCGGCCCACAATGGAGCGGAACGTCAGCGTAGGGACGAAGTGGGAGCGGGTGGAGTTCCGGGGCAGGCCCGAGGCGGCATGGTGCTCGGTACTTGTGGGACCGGACCTGAGCCGCCGGGAAGACCAAACCTGCACGCTCTGGCTGGACGCCATCCAGTTCGAGCCCGGCGCCGGCGCCTCGGACTACGCTCGCCGCTCACCGGTGGAGGTCGGGCTTGCGAGCGGCCGCAGGGGCAACGTGTACTACGAGGGCGATCCGGCCACGGTGCGCCTTACTGTGGACAATGGGACCGGCGGGCCTGTGCGTGTGCTGCTGGTGGCGAGGGACTTCGACGACCGCGAGGCGGCGAGGATTCAGGTTACGGTGCCACCGGGCGAGACCCCGGGCACCAGCATCGTGGACCTGGGGCTTGCGAAGCGCGGATTCTACCGGGTACACGTGTCGGTCGAGGGTGAAACGCAACCTCGATCCATGCGCATGGCGATCATCCCGAAGTACACACGCAGTAACTCCATTTTCGGCATGAATCACGCCTACCCGTGGGACCACCTGCAGCATGAGGCCGTTGACGCCGGACTGCTGTGGGTGCGGGATTGGTCGCTGAAATGGCACGATGTGCAGCCCCAGCCGGGACCCTTCAACTTCCGGGAAACCGACTATCAGATCGACCGTCCCCTTGCGCAAGGCCAGACAATCCTGGGCCTGCTACCCTTTCCCTCGGACAACTGGTCATCCAGCGCGCCACCTGGGGTCGCGGCCGGCAAAGGCTACCCGGCCCTGGGAGGACGCACGTCGTACGCGCCTCGCAGTGACGCGGAGTTCAGCGCGTACGTAACGGCCTGTGTCGAACACTATCGCGACCGTGTGAAGTGGTGGCAGGTGTTCAATGAGCCGCTGTACACGAACCACGCCCTGCCCAATGAGCACGGGTACACGGGTGGTGACTACGGGCGGCTGGTGAAGCTCTTCGCCAAAGCGGCGAAGGCCGCAGATCCGGGCTGCAGGATCCTGGCGGGGATCGGTGGGTGGCCTGACGGCACACAGCGGTACTTCAGGGAGATGTTCGAGACGGGGGCGCTGGACTGCATCGACGCTGTGGACGTGCACACCTACCCCGGTCTTGCGCCGCCTGAGTCTAAGGAACCAGGCCTGAAGCTCCTCAACGAGATGATGCGGGAGTTCGGCGGCGCGAAGCCCATCTGGCTCACGGAGCACGGCTACTACGGAGACGATGACTTCGAGGCGCAGCCCGTCCAGCGCGTGCAGGGCTGGAATGCGCCCTTGCGGGATGAACGCCTGCAGGCGGCGTACTCCATGCGGTTCTGCGTGATCCTGCTGGCCAATGGCGTGGAGCGCATCTTCTTCCACGCCGGGACCTGCCCCGGGCTCAACCTGGACAACACCGAGGGGACGTTCTTCGAGTACGGCGGCGCTCCGCGCAAGATCTACGCTGCGGTGGCGGCCTTCGCAGAGCTGTTTCCTACTGGAACGAAGCCGCTCGGGGAGCTGGACTGGGGCGAGGGCGTCAAGGCCTACCTCTTCAGAACCGGGGAGGCCCTGGTATTGGCGACCTGGAAGCTGCCCGACAGCCCGCCCATCAGCGTTCTCTGGGATGATGCGCGAATCGCGGCCCGCGATATCATGGGCAACGCGCTGCCCGGGAGAGGCGTACACCTGACCGATGCGCCGGTGTTCATCACCGCGCGGAACATGGATGCCGAGGTGCTGCAGAAGGCTCTCCGGCCTGACCGCGGATGATGCGCCGGAACTGCTGGATCTTGCCATTGTCGTATTGTGATAGCAGACGCAGGACGGTCTGACTTTGCCGCCCTGCGCCCGACCTTCCCTGAGACCATCGAAGTCGGTTCCCGTGTCCGGCCTCGCGGCGCGCGGACGAAGGTCACGCAGGTGATCGGCTTCAGACCGGCGCCCTCGACGTGCTTCGGAAGCCCCACTATCCCGCGTCTGAGGGAATGTGCCCCCCGGAGCCCAGCTTCTCCAGCCCTTGCTCCAGCTTCGTGCGTCGTTGTTGTGGGTCTTCCCCCGGCCAGGCGCACAGCTCAGACAGCCCCTCAATGTGTTTGCGCAGCAGAGCCGTATACTCGGCGAAGGTCATGACTTGCCCTTCCTGCATCCCGAGGAAATCCAGTAGCCGCTGATCCAGCGCGTCGTTGTAGTCTTGCTTTGAGGCGGGCGGATCGAAGTAACGGATCACGTCGTCGCAGCGCCCGGCTACAAGGTGCCTGCAAGGGGTGCAAATGTCGTCGGCGCCGACCCCGAACTCGATGCGGATGTCAGGGCCGGCGATGACCTGAGCCGCAACCGTGTGGACTGCATGTCCGTAGTCACTGGGCTCGAAGGGCTGTCCGGCTCCGTACTGGGTGATGATGTCAATCAGATGATGCGGTCGCGCGCGCATGGCAATCTCCCTTTCAGAGGCTCTGAACGGCTATCCTCCACCCCCGGGCCATCACGACTGGTGAGTTCACCCCGAACCGACCGGCGTCCTGCATCGGCCATCCACGCTTCCTCGCCGCGAGGTCTGCGGCCGACCAGCGACGAAACAGAGCTAAGTTGCGAGATCCCCACCAACCGGAGGTCCATCGTGTCCGAGATGACCACCCGCGAGCGGTTCCAGCGAATGTATGAGCACCGGGAGGCCGACCGGGTCCCGATGATCGGCGGGCCCTGGGTCACCACCCTCGAACGCCGGCGCCGCGAAGGCATGCCGCCCGATGTGGATTTCGCCGACTGCTTCGACCTGGACCACGTTGTCGGCGTGGGCGGGGACGTCAGTCCGCGCTATGAAACGAAGGTCGTCGAGGAGACGGAGGACTACATCATCACGTTCGACGCGTGGGGCACGACCGCCAAGAACTGGAGGCACGCCAGTTCCACTCCCCACCGGCTCGGGCGAACCATTGTGGACCGCGAGACCTAGGAAGCCGCCAAGGCCCGCATGGTGATGGGCCCGGACCGCATGCAGTCGCGAGTCGCCGTCCTCGGAGATGTGGACCTCAGAACGCCGGAGAAGATGGCCGCGTTTCTCGCCCGGGAGCCTGTGCGCGATGTGCCTCGGGTAGGAGGACGCGGACTGATCCTGCACACCGCAGCCGCCCGTCACGGGCACGACGCGCGCTTCCGGGAGGGACAGGATACATGGCCGGCGAACGCCTTCCCTTTCCGCCGCCACCCGACTCCTATGCACGCAGCCTTTTGCGTGCATGAGTGCCTCGGGACACGCAAGGCAGGCTCAGGGAGGCGTTGAGATGGCCCGACAGACTATGCGGCTCTACGGCGAGTGGATCGTGGCTGCCGACCCTGACAACGTCGGCAGGGAGCAGGAGTGGTACATGGAGCCGCCGCCCGACGCGGCTCGTGTGCGGGTGCCGGGGGCGCTACAGGAGGCCTTTCCCGGCTACCACGGTGTCGCGTGGTACTGGAAGCAGGTCGAAGCGCCCGAGATGTGCCACGAGGGCGGCAGGCGCATACTGCGCTTCGCGGCCGTGGACTACCTGGCGGAAGTATGGGTGAACGGGGCGCCCATCGGTGGCCACGAAGGCGGCGAGACGCCGTTTGCTCTTGACGTCACTGAAGCCGTCGTTGCCGGGCCAAACCTGATCGCCGTGAGGGTGCTGAACCCAACCAACGAGCCGATCGACGGCATCGCGCTGGCCGTCACACCTCACCGCAACAAGAGCGTGCCGTACCGCCCCGGTGCATCCTACAACTGCGGGGGGATCCTCGGCCCGGTGGAGCTGGTGGCCGTCCCGTCGGTGCGGATCGAGTGGATCCACGCCAAGCCTGATGCCCAGACAGGGATGGTCGAGGTGGCTGTGGGCATCGTGAACGCGGGCCCGCGAGCGGAGGGCTGTGGAGTCGAAGCCTCCATCGGGGTCGCACCCAGCGGCCCGGTAGAGGCCCAGGCGACGGTCAGCCGGATGGTTGCTCCGGGAGAGACGACGGTGAGGCTCGGCGTAGCGGTGGACGGGCACCGGCTTTGGGAACTGGACGATCCACAGCTCTACACGCTCACGGTTCGCGCGGTGGCGGACGGTGCCCACGTGGGGTCGACGGGTGCAGCACACGGGCCGTCAACGGATGAGATGGCCGTCCGGTTCGGATTTCGAGATTTCCGCGTTGTCGATGGGTATTTCGAGCTCAATGGCCGCCGGGTCTTCCTGAAGAGCACCCACACCGGAAACCACTCACCAGTGGGCCAGATTCTCCCGCCTGCCGAGGCTCCCGACCTGCTGCGGAGGGACCTCGTCTATGCCAAGGCCGGCGGATACAACATGGTCCGCTTCATCGCCGGGATGGCCCACCCATACCAGCTCGACCTCTGTGATGAACTCGGGCTGATGGTCTACGAGGAATGCTATGCGGGGTGGCTGCTGGGCGATTCGCCGGAGATGAAGGAGCGCTTTGACAGGTCCGTCAGTGAGATGATCCTCCGCGACCGCAACCATGCCAGTGTGGTCGTCTGGGGGCTGATGAACGAGACTGAGGACGGGCCGGTCTTCCAGCACGCCGCCCAGAGCCTGGGGATGGTCCGCAACCTGGACGACCGGCGATTGGTGCTGCTCAACAGCGGTCGATGGGACAACCAGATGCACATCGGGTCGGTGAGCAACCCGGGCGCGCGTGAGTGGGAACACGTCTGGGGATGCGAGGCCGACGAGCCACGGGTTCCCGATCACCCGTTATTCGGCGGTTACTACAAGGGCGCGGGCGATGCCCATGTCTACCCGGATGTGCCGCAACGGCCGGAGGCTGACGGCCTGCTGCGGACCCTCGGCCACGACGGGAAGCCTGTCTTTCTGTCTGAGTATGGCATCGGCAGCCTGTTCAACGCGATCCGAGAACTCCGGCAGTACCAGCAGCGCGGTCTTCGGCCCGACCTGGAGGATGCGGCCCTCGCCCGGAATATGGCCGAGCGGTTCGTAGCGGACTCCAGCGACTGCACTGTCGGCAACGCGAGATGGCCTTCGACCATGTGCGATCGAACCCCCGGCTCGCCGGGTACAACCTCACGGGCATGCTCGACCACGCCATGACCGGCGAGGGCCTGTGGACGTTCTGGCGCGAGTGGAAGCCCGGCGCGATCGAGGTGTTGCAGGACGGCTGGGCGCCTCTGAGATGGTGTGTGTTCGTCAGGCCGATGCATGGGTATGTGGACCGGCCCTTCGCGGTGGAGGTAGTGCTCGCCAATGAGGGAGCGCTGTCTCCGGGCGAATACCCGGTGAAGCTGAGGGCATTCGGGCCGGCTGGTGTGGCGTGGGAGCAGAAAGCGAAGGCGACGGTCAAGGACGACGGGGCCTTCGCGGTGGCGGTGTGGCAGGGAGACGTGACGCTTGAGGGCC
>JALGSS010001158.1 GCA_029821745.1 Candidatus Zipacnadia bacterium | reverse complement strand
CGCCAGCACGAGGGACAGTTGCCCCACGAGCAGCAAGAGGCCGGCGGCGATGAGATTCCAGCCGCGAAGCCTCAGGATGGGCACCCCGGCGGGAACGGCGAGGAAGGGCATCAGGAAGCCCCATATTCTGCCGACCTCGCCCCGCGTACGAGCCGCCAGCGCCAGCACCGCGAGCGTCGCAGCGACTCCGAGCCCCAGACCTCCCACGACACGCGGCCGATGGGACTTAGCCAGTGCCATCAGCGTGCCGACGATCCCCGCGAGCACCAACGTAGGACCGGCGAGCAGTGCGAAATCATACAGGTTCCAGATCACCGACGGCGCGTACGGACGCTGCTGCATCACCACTTCTTGGACGGCAAAGGACCCCCGCACACTCGTGAGGGGATTATACCCCAGCGCGAAGTAGCCGCCGAGGCTCACCAGCAGCATTCCCGCGGCGACCCAGACGGCGTGCCGGATCGGCATGCGCATCTGGGGCGGCAGGTCGCGCCACCAGATCGCTCCGAGGACAACGAAGGCCGCCGCGAGAGCCGTCAGCCCGAAACTCCAGAACAGCGCCACAGCCCACACGCAACCGCAGGCCCACAAGAGCATCGCCAGCGCACCAAGCACGGCCCCGAGGCCGTCCACCGACGGGTTGAAGCAGATCAGAGAGGGAATCGCGCACGAGAAGATCGCCGCTGTCATCCCGAGGCGCCGGCCTCCCGCCAGCGATCCCAGCCCGAACATGAGGGGAACGATGAGGGGTGCGGTGAGTGTCAGGAGCAGACCGGGCCAGAAGGCCATGGTGACATCCGCCGGCCCAGGACGGAAAGTGGCCACACGTCTCGCCAAGGCCACGGAGGCCTCGAGCCCCTCGTCGCCCGACCAGTTCTCGAGCCGCCTTTGCAGTCTCTCGACCACTGCGGGGTGCGCGAGCATCCACTGGCGCGCGGCCCAGTAGTACAGCACGGGACCCGGCGGGTGGGTCGCGACGCGCTCGGGAACCTGCGTCCGGTCGGTTCGCGTCGCCACGTCCATGATCCACTCCTGGGGCGACGACAGCCGTGCCGCTTCCAGGTAGTAGCCCATCGTCATGTTGCCCAGGGTCGCGGCGGAGGTCCGGAAGGGGAAGTCTCGTTCGTCCACTGCCATGCTCACCATCAGCGATTCGCAGGCCAGCGTCAGGCAGATCACGAGCACAGCACACTTGGGGCGCGTCGGCGCGACGCCGGTGCGGAGCCCGTCGAGGCCCACCAGTGCCACCACCAGCATGACCACGACCGCCGGCAGCGTCCACGGCAAGATGGGCACCGTCTCGGTGCGAAGCTCCCATACCCAGACAGCCTCGTGACCTCGCGGCAGCATCCACTGGGTCAACAGGGCCGCCGCAGCAATCCCCACGCCGGAGGCCACGATGACCAGCAGCCAGATCAGCAGCGAGGAGGCTCTAGATGGAGGCGTCTCGTGGTTCATCCGTCGATCCCAACGGCGTTTCTGAGCGCCGACAGCTCGGACGCACTGAGTTCGCGCGTCTCGCCTTCGCCAAGGTCACCGATCGCCAGCGGCCCGAAGGCGATCCGGTGCAGTCGCACGACCCCATTATTGAGGGCCTGCAGCATCCGCCGAATCTGGCGCTTCCGTCCCTCGTACAGCACGATCCTCAGGTGCCGGGCGTGTCACGAGTGACCTCCGCCGGCGCCGTCAGACCATCAGCGGTAACAACGCCTTCGCGCAGCGACTTGACTTCCGCATCGGTAACAGAGCGCTCAACATCGACTTCATAGGTCTTAGGCACATGGTACGAGGGGTGCGTGAGGCGGTAGGTCAGAGCGCCGTCGTTGGTGAGCAACAGCAGCCCTGTGCTGTTGAGGTCTAGCCTACCAACCGGGTAGACCAGGCCGCGCAGATCAGGGGCGACGAATTGCATGACAGTGGGGCGTTCGCGGTCATCCTCACGGGTTGACAGGTACCCCGCGGGCTTGTGGAGGGCGAGTATGTGGGTCTCGTCGGGCAGTGTGATGCAGCGACCGTCCACCGCGATTTCCTGTGTCAGCGGATCGGCCTTCGAGCCCAGTTGCGTCACAAGCTCACCGTCGACTGTTACCCGCCCGTCGAGGATCATCTGCTCGCCGGCCCGACGCGACGCGATACCGGCGCGTGCG
>JALGSS010000262.1 GCA_029821745.1 Candidatus Zipacnadia bacterium | reverse complement strand
CGATTGGGTCGTCAAGCGTGAGGTTGAACCGGACCGGCTCGTGGCTCAGCTTCGTGGCCGACAGACAACCGGCAAGGTCGCAGACGCGGACCTGCCACGGGGCGTAAGCGGCGATGCCGGTGGCGAACTTCGCGCCCTCCCGCGTGCGGTAAAGTCGGAACGGTTCTCTCACCAGGTCCTGCAGTTGGGCGTCACGGGGTTCTCGCATCCGCACCAGGTAGACCTGATCCCCGAGATTCCTAAGCAACCCCATGAGTTCAAGGAATTGCTCCCGCGTGTCGTAGATCATCAAGGAGACCCAGTACGGCCCATTCTCCGTCCCGTCCGGATGCACCCAGATGAAGTGTGACAGCGCCTTCGACGGGCCATCATAGTAGCCGAGACCAAACCCATTCTTCCCGCAGAGCACGGTCTCGCGAGTGACTTCGGGACGCTCAAAGCACACGGAACCATGGCCCAGACGCCGCCGGAAGCGCGCCTCATGCATCTCTTTCCAGTTCTCCTGAGAGAGCCGACTTGGGCTTCTCCGTGCATGGTCCACCTGGAGAGAGGAGGGATCCAAGCTCGCGCGATGCTCATAGCCACCAGTGCCGAAGCCGAGGCGGTCATAGAACCCCTGGTCGAAGATCCCCAGCCCCGCCACGTGCGCACCTTCGGCCGCTGCCCCAGCGACGGATCGCGCCGTCAGACGCGCCGCAAGGCCCTGCTTGCGGGCAACATGGCTGGTCCCCACCGCCATGATCCCTGTGAAGCCCAGTTCCCGGTCCAGATGGCGCACGGTGCCGGGGGAGCGGAAGGCCAGGGCCTCCGGCTCGCCCTTGATCTCAGCCACGAGACCGTCCACGGAGTCCAGCAGCGCCGCGATGGAGTCCTCATTGGCGTGCTCCATCCAGCCAATCTCGCGCCAGATTCTCATCACGGCTTGCTTGTCCGCGTCTTTGTCGCAGATCCGAAATCTCATGTCAGTCCCGCTCTCGGAGCCCAAACGCCGGGCGTGTTGATTGGTGCACGGACATTATATAGGTGCAGGTTCTCGCCAGGGCAAGGATCGTCTCGTCATCGCCTCATGTGTCGTCGGCTGCGCATCCCGGAACTCCTTGACAGTTCGGCACTGCTGCCGTATAGTTAGTCTCGTCTAATATCTCATCGGGAGCGCCAAATGGACACCCAGTTGTCGTCCACAATGGAGGACTACCTGGAGACCATCTACGAGCTTCATCGGAGCGAGGGCGTTGTCCGTGTCAAGGACATCGCCCGGGCGATGAAGGTCAAGATGCCGTCCGTGACCTCCGCTTTGCGCACGCTCAAAAGCTCCCAGTTCATCCGCCACGAGAGATACGGCCATGTTGAGTTGACAAGCGAGGGTCGGGATATTGCGGAGTCCGTCCACCGGCGACATATCACACTAGTGGGGTTCCTGAGGGACATACTGCAGCTCGACCCGGACAATGCGGACGCCGAGGCCTGCAGGCTGGAACACGGCATTAGTCGTGAGACGCTTCGGCGGCTCATGGGTCTCATGGAGTTCATCGAGGGGTGCCCTCGTAGCGGCGGCGACTGGCTCAAGCACATGCAGGGGCGCTGGGAAGACCGGGATTGCGGGCATGACTGCGAGCAATGCATCGCGCAGATTGTGGTGCCGGAGGCCTCGCCCTTCATCGCGCCCGAACTGACGAAGACGACGGCGACGCTGGAGTCTCGGCAGGCCGGCTTCCGGGGGCGCATTGTGCGGGTGGCAGGGAGGGGGCCAATCCGGCGACGGCTAATGGAAATGGGCGTGACGGCGGGAACGGAGATCGAGTTGGAGCGACTTGCCCCGCTTGGCGACCCGCTGGAGTGCAAGATTCGGGGATACCATCTCTCGCTACGCAAGGAAGAGGCGTCAACGGTATATGTTGAGCCGCTGTAACCAGAACACCCCCGGTATGTGCTTCCCCCTTGCGATGACTCGCGAGGGGGAGCAGGTCGTCTGCGTCGAACTCTTGGGCGGACCGGGCTTGCGCAAACACCTGGCCGATATGGGTGTCACGCCGGGGACGCGCATAGCCGTGCTTAGTGGCGGCAGCCGGCCAGGCCCGGTCGTCGCGAAGATACGGGGCTCCAAGGTCATGCTCGGACGGCGCATGGCTCTGAAGATCATGGTCCGTCCCGCCTGGTGACGTATTGGCGGGCTGGGGGGGCCCTCGGCGCAGCCACGGTGTGCCACCCCTTTCCCAGTTCGAATCCGTTGAACGAAACTTGAACCGTCTACACTGGTGGCGCGTTTGATGAGCAAGCAGATAACCGTCGGCCTCGCCGGCAACCCCAACGCGGGCAAAACCACTGTCTTCAACGCTCTCACAGGTGCGCGGCAGCACGTCGGCAACTACCCCGGCGTGACGGTCGAGCAGAAGGAAGGCTTCTGCGAGCACCGTGACTACGAGATCCGCATCGTCGACCTCCCCGGCACATACAGCCTCACCGCGTACTCCATGGAGGAGTTGATCGCCCGTGATTTCGTCGTGGAGGAGAAACCGGATGTCATCGTCGATGTGGTCGATGCGGCGAACCTGGAGCGCAACCTGTATCTGACGACCCAGTTCATCGAACTGGACCAGCCGACGGTCGTCGCGCTGAACATGATCGACGTGGCGGAACACACGGGGAAGAAGATCAACCACGAGCGACTGTCCGCCCTGTTCGGCATCCCCATGGTGCCTATGGCGGCCTCGAAGAGGCGGGGGATGGAGGCGCTCCTGGACACGATCGTGAAGGTGGCCGAGACCGGGGAGGCGCCTCAAGTGCATCCCCGGTTCGGCACGGAACTGGAGGAGCACATCGGCGAAATGGAGATGCTGGTCGCCGAGCGGGGCCTTCTTACTCATCTGCCGGCGCGGTGGATCGCGATCAAACTGCTGGAAAACGATTCGCAGGTTCGCGAGCTTGTCGAAGAGAGTTCGCCGGACGCTGTGGGCATCCTGGCCGCCACCGATGCGGCCCGCGCACACCTGGCGAGAGTGATAGGCGACGACGCGGAGGTGGCTGTCGCGGACCATCGGTACGGATTCGCATCGGGCGCGGTCCGACAGGCGCTTCACTATGACCAGGTTGAGCGCATGGATTGGTCCGACGCCGTCGACCGGATCCTCGTGAACCGCGTGCTCGGGCTCCCGATCTTCGTCCTCATGATGTGGGCGATGTTCGAGATGGTCTTCCGGTTCGGGAATGCTCCCATGGCGGGCATTGAGTCGGCCTTTGAGGCCCTGGGGAACGCGGTCGCCGCCCTGGTACCCGACGGAGAACTCGAATCCCTTGTCGTCGACGGGATCATCAGCGGCGTCGGCGGGGTCCTGATCTTCGTCCCGAACATCGTGCTGCTGTTCGTGGGCATCTCGCTGCTCGAGGACAGCGGCTACATGGCCCGCGCGGCGTTCGTGGTGGACCGGATCATGCATCACGTGGGCCTGCATGGGAAGAGCTTCATCCCGATGCTGATCGGCTTCGGATGCACGGTTCCGGCGGTCATGGCCACGCGCACCCTCGATACGCGGCGGGACAGGATCGTCACGATACTCATCGTGCCGCTGATGAGCTGCGGCGCGCGCTTGCCCGTCTACATTCTGCTGGCCGGCGCGTTCTTCCCGGCAGCTATCGCCGGGAAGGTCATCTTCTCGATCTACGCGCTGGGTGTCCTCATGGCCATGGCTATGGCGCTGCTGTTCCGCTCGACCGTGCTCACCGGAGAGACCACGCCCTTCGTCATGGAACTGCCCCCGTACCGGATGCCGACGCTGAGCGGCGTCGCCATTCACGTGTGGGAGCGCGCGTGGCAGTACGTCAAGAAGGCCGGCACAGTCATCCTCGCATTCGCCATAGTCATGTGGTTTCTGATGAGCTACCCCAAGCCGCCCGCAGCCGTCGTCGAGGGGCTGCCCGACACGCAGGCCGCCCATTACTCCCTCGAGTACAGTGCCGCCGGGAGGCTGGGGAGAGCGCTCGAGCCGGCACTCAAGCCGCTGGGGTTCAACTGGCAGATAGGCACGGCGCTGATCGCGGGGTTCGGGGCGAAGGAGGTCGTGGTGTCGACCCTCGGCACTGCGTACAGCCTTGGCGAGACGGGGGAGAAGACCTCGGACTTGCGCACCGCGCTGCAAAATGACCCGTCGCTCTCGCCCCTGGTCGCCTACACGTTCATGGTCTTCGTCTTGCTCTACCTGCCATGCCTGGCGACAACGGTCATCATCTGGCGCGAGACCGGGTCCTGGAAATGGCCGCTGTTCGCGGTGGGATACACCACCGTTCTGGCGTACGTCGTTTCCCTCATCGTGTATCAGGGCGGAATGTTCCTGGGGTACGGATAGGAGCGCGTGGGCAATGACCCAGGCAATCGCTGGGATCATCGTGGCGGGAGCTTTCATCCTTGCAGCGTGGAGTCTGTGGCGTGAGGTCCGCAGAGTTCTCGACGGCCGGGCGTGCTCGGGTTGCTCGCGCGTCAATCGCTGCTCCAATAGGCTCGGGACAAAAGAGTGTCCCGATCCCCCAACAGACGAGCCGGCCGAGTAAGCGCCTCCTCTTGCCGCATTTCCCCGTGCACCCCCGATCGGCCGGCTCTGCAAGGCCCCACACCCATTCCCGCGGTGTCGTCTCGCTCGTAGCGGTGCCGGGATCGTCGTCTGTGCGACTTCTCCGTGATATTTGACAAAAAAGCAAAATAATACTTGACAGAGTGATCGGCGAGTGCTATAAGAGAGTTGTACAAGGTTGTAGAGGTTTTGCCCGCCAAGCCTAGACAAAGCTATAGTCGCAGCAATTGTCATCGCCCTCAACCCAGCTTAAGTCACCCCCTAGACTTGCGCCCAGGCTGAGGTTCAGGGCAAGCGCGGCCCGCCCATCGAAAACTACTCCGTAGCAGATGGGACGCGCACTTGGATCGGACCTGCTTCTGCCCCGGAGCGGGTCCGATCCGTTTGTGCATGCCGACTTCCTCGTCACCCGTTGCCTAACCACCCCCGCACGCATCCAGGCCCACTGATCCCACGCAGGATAAAGGCCCGGCGTTTGCTGCCGGGCCTGGTACCGTCTCACTGTTCGGTCCAATTGTCGGCGCAGCTACGTGCCTGCGGGTTGCGGTTCTCTCTCTGCGGACAGCGCGTGGCCGTAGTCGGTCGCCATATGTCGCCCGATGGAGTTGATCCGTGCCTCGATGCAGCCCCTGCAATGCGAGCCCTCTTCGTTGATGCAGATCTTCGATGGGTAGATCTCGTACAAGGCCCGGTGCCGCTGCGGGGTGACATTGGGCATGGCGACGTTCCCCCCTGCTTGCAGTCCCCACTCTCGGCCAAGGGGCGCGAGAGTCCCCAGCGCGGTCGTGGCCACAATGTGGGCCCTCGGCAGCAGCAGACGGCATGCTGCCATCATCCGGATCGTCAGCTCGACCCTACCCGTCTCGCTGCCGGCCAGGGGGGTGGCGTCATGGGGGATGAAGGGCCCCATGCCGACCATGTCGGTCTCCAGGTCGCGCAAGAACAGCAGGTCCCGCGCCAGCGTTTCCAGGCTCTGCCCGGGCAGCCCGATGAGAACGCCCGACCCAAGCTGGTAGCCGAGGCGCCGCAGCGTGTGGAGGCAGGCCACTCGGTTATCGAAGCTCATTCCCGGGTGCAGCGTCGCGTACAACTCCGGGGCGCTGGTTTCGATGCGTAGCAGGTACCTGTCGGCTCCCGCCTCGCGCCACAGCGCATAGTCCCGCTCGGGACGCTCCCCCACGCACAGCGTGACCGCCACATCCAGGCGCGACTTGATCTCCGAGACGATCTGGGCGATGGTCTCCGCGGTATACCACGCATCTTCCCCGGACTGAAGAACCACGGTCCTGTAGCCCAGCTCGGCTGCGATTGTTGCCGCCTCGATGATCTCGTCTGGTGGCATGCGATAGCGCGCCAAATCACTGTTCTCCGCCCGCAGCCCGCAGTATTGGCAGGCCGCCCGGCAGTGATTCGAGAACTCAATCAGCGCCCGCAGGTGGACGCCGTCGCCCACATTGTTCTTGCGCACGCGATCGGCGAGGACGACCAGCGCGCCGTGCTCTTCCTCGTTCTTTGGCGACAGCACCCGCGCGATGTCGGTAGCGGTCGGCTCGCCCTGGACGAGGGCCGCAAGACATTGCCCGTAGTCCCCGGCTCTCATGGTCTCCTCCATTCTCAATCAGCGTCGCGAAGTGCGCCACACTGTCGGGCTTAGCGCTATACATCTACTATAATAATAGAGATTTAGGATGTCAACATGACATCGCACAAATTGCGCCCTCGAACGTCGCTACACTTGCCAAAACCCACTAGACCTGTCATCATTGCGCCCCACCTTTAGCTTAGGAGGATGTTATATTGAGCAGAGCACTCGCTATCGTCGCGCTGATCGCAGCAATCGCCGCCCCTGTCATCGCCCAAGCGCCCCCACCGATCACCGTGCCCCTGAGATACAAGAACTCCACGTACGACCTCACGTACAATCCCGCGAACAAGCAGCTCATATGCGTCTCCGATAACGCTGGATGCAAGTGGACCGCCACGGTCGCCAACTCCATCAAGTCCCGCCAGGACTTCGCCGCCCAGGCAACTCCGGCAGGCCCCATCATCGTCTTCAACGAGGGCAACAATGTCCGGTACACGCTGCTGCATTTCCGCACCGGCAAGAACTCAGTGCCGAATTCCGGGGAGAGTCTGAGCGGCGTCATCGCCTGGGGACAGCTCCAGAGCGCGACCTTCACGGTCGGCGACCTTCACGGTCGGAGACTACGGCGCGAAGGTCACCGTCGAGGTGATCAACGGGGACAAGAAGGAGACCTTCAAGTGGGACATCAACATGTATGGGACGAGCAAGCCCACGACCGCCCCCGTATCCGAACCGGCCAATCTGCGCACCACCAGCACTTCCGCCGGCCTGTCGTTCATCCCGCCGCGGGGTTTCAGCTTCACTAACGCCGCTGATGCGACGAAGTTCTTCGGGCCCGTTCCCAGGGTCAGCATGATCCTGCTCGGCGCTGAGGCTGACGTGTCGCTGGCTGACTTCACCGACATGCTGATGGCCGAGTTCGCAAAGGGCATGCAGATGAAGGAGACGTCCCGCGAGCCGATCAGTATCGCCGAGAACATGCCGGGGCTTATCGTGATGGCCGACGGGAAGATTGAGGGCGTCGACGCCGAGTTCGGGGTGCTCGTGTTCGAGCAGGGCGCGTCCAAGTACGTGGCTGTCTACGGGGCCGCGACGGACCTGTTCGACACCTATCTGCAGTCCTTCATCGAGCTGCTCAACAGCATCGAGATGCCGTAGCTTCCATGTCCACTCCATGCGGGCCGCTCCCGAAAAGAGCGGCCTGCATATGTCTCATTCCCCATGCCTGCTGAAGGACCCATTCTCCACTACGGCGAACCGTCCCCCTGGATTCGCAGATGTCGCGTGCGAGTACAAGTCTCACCTACTGACGGGAGGCGTTCGGATGGCTCTCGCCATCGACTACAAGACCTACTACGACAAAGTTCTCGGCGGATGGTACGGCAAGTTCATCGGGGGCACCATCGGTGGCCCGGTCGAGGGCACGAAGGACACTTTGTCTCTCACGTACTACCAGGAGCTGCCCGACATCTCCGCGCCGAATGACGATGCGGACTTCCAGGTGGTGTGGCTGCACGCCCTCGAGGAGTACGGGCCATGGCTCACCGGCAAGGAACTTGCCCACGAGTGGCTCGACCACATCTGGTACCCGTTCTGCGAGTACGGCTACGGGATGAAGAACTTCGCCCGCAAGATCTACCCACCCACTGCGGGCTGGTTCAACAACGAGTACTTCAAGGAGTGCATGGGCTGTCCGATCCGCTCGGAGATCTGGGCCTTCGTGGCTCCCGGAGCGCCGGCCCTCGCCCGCGAGTATGTCTGGTATGACGCGACCCTTGACCATGCGGACGCGTCGGTCGAGGCCGAGCAGTTCTTCGCCACCATCGAGGCCCTCGCGTTCTTTGAGGATGACATGGACGCCCTGCTGGTGGCTGGAATGGCGATACTCCCCGAAGGGAGCCGCCTGCGCCAATGTCTCGAAGACACCTATGAGTGGTATGCCCAGGACGGCGACTGGAAACAGGTGCGGATGAAGATCCTGTCGCGCTACGGGCACCCGGATTTCACCAACGCCGTGCAGAACATCGGTTTCACGCTGCTGGCCCTGCTTGAGGGTAAGGACGACTTCAGCACGGTGATGCTGACCGCGGCGAACTGCGGCTATGACACGGACTGCACGTGCGCCACCGCGGGGGCGATTATCGGTATCATGCACGGGGCCGAGGCGATTCCGGAGAAGTGGAAAGAGCCCTTGCAGGACCGCTTCTCCCTGGGCATCGACTACGAGCGCCACAGTAATAGCATCGCCGATCTCACCGCCGACACCTGCGCGATGGGAGCCTACATCGCCGGGGCCCGTGAGACAGGCGTGAGCATCGTCGATCCGCCGCGGATCGCCGAACCCAAGCAGACCGATCCGCTGCCGCCCCTGCGCCTGCGGATTGAGTACCCCGAGGGACCGGGAATTGCGCCCGGCCAAAGCGTGACGGTGCAGCCGATCGTCATCAACGCGACGCAAAGGGACATCACCGCTCAAGTACGCGTATCCGCCCCGGAGCCGCTGGAGGTCATCCAGCCCGAGCAGATCGTCACCGCTCCGGGGATGGATGTGGGCATCCCCACTGTCGATATCTGCTGTTGTGATGACGTCGAGGCCCTCCCGCTGACTAATGTGTGCCGGGCGGAGCTCGTCATCGACGGCGAGATTGTCCACGCCGAGCAGTTCGGTCTCGGAGGCTCGTGGGTCTGGCGCGTGTTCGGTCCCTTCTGGGACAGCAAGAGCGGCTTTGTCAACCAGGTGGACTTCGACAAGGAGTACCTGCCCGAAGACCGGATCTCCCCTGACCTGCCCATCTGCGACGAGGGCATCGCGTACCACCGCCAGTTCGTCTTCTCGACGGCGGAGGACCGGCTGTCGACGGCTGATCTGTTCGAGTGCCGGGGCCCCATGGTCACCTACCTGCTCCAGTACATTGACTGTCCCGAGGAGCGCGAGCACTGGCTGATGGTGGGCAACAGCGGCAGCTTCAAACTGTGGCTGAACGGTCAACTTGAGATGCAGGACGACGCGCCCCACGC
>JALGSS010000261.1 GCA_029821745.1 Candidatus Zipacnadia bacterium | reverse complement strand
GTCTGTACTCCGGGGCCGGCAGCCGTTGCGTCCCCGGCAGCCTTGTCTGCGGTGAGGCCGGAGTCGAAAGTCGCCTCGAAGAGCGTATCCGCGGGCTGTGCGAACAGCGGGGAGATGACGAGGACTGTGAGGGTCAGGGCGAGCAGACTCGACGTGAGCAGTCGATGGGTGGCAGTGCGCATGCTCAGCTTCCTCCACGGGGCGATGCGGGACGCTGATCGGCGGCTGTGTTGAATTGGTTACCCGGATAGCTGCGGGGTGGTCACGTTGCACAGTGACCGGGGCCCCGCAGATCCGTTGCGCCATGTTGGCCGCGCCCGTGGGGCCCCGCCGATTGTGCGGCATCGGCACCCCACGGCTATTCGGCTCTCGTCATCACAACCTCAATTCAGCGCCCCACATCGGCAGTCGGACTATGAGCTTACGGGGTGATATCGTGCCAGCCGGCACCCTCAATCGGCTCGTGGAAGGCGCCGAGAACCTTGTTCACCGCGGCCGCGAGTTGCTTGCAGTCGTCCTCGGTGTACCACTCGCTCAGACCCATCGAGACGCAGCGGGACAGGAGATCGAGGGTACGCGGGCACATGTCCTCCGCGTACGGCGGCAACTCCGCTTCATAGTACGGGCAAGTGAAGGGGCAGCCCACCGGCGTGGAGGATTTCTGCTTCAGAATGTGCTCCCAGTACTTGTAGATGTGCCAGTCGCGAGCGCCTCCGGAGACCATCACGCTGGCGCCGACACCTTCCGCCTGGAGCGCCGCGGCCAAGGTCTGGGCGTGGGCGGCATCGGCGGCGAAGAACTGGAGCCGATAGCCGACCTGACCGTCCAGATCGCGCACCTGCTGTGGCAGTATGTCCTTGTGGGGCTGCAAGAGGCTGACGAAGGTCTTGTAGACCTTGCGATTGCGGGCCAGGCGGGCCGGAGCCTTCTGGAACTGCACGACATTCACCGCGCCCTCAAGCTCGGAGAGCCGGTAGTTCGTGCCGCAGAAGAGTTCGCCGTCGAACCGCTCTTCGGCGTAGCGGTCGGGCCGCCAGCACGCCCCGGTGTCGTGGTGGTTCTGGGCGCGAGTGAACAAGCGCTCGTCGTCGGTGACCACAAGCCCGGCTTCGCCCGCGCCGATGTACTTGTAGCTGCTGATGCTGAAGCAGCCCATGTCTCCGATGGTCCCGCAGCGCTTGCCGTGGTACTCCGACCCGGCAGCCTGGGCGGTGTCCTCGATGACCAGGCAGTCATTCTCCTTCGCGAGCTTCATGATCGGGTCCATGTCGCAGACCGTGCCGATCATGTGCACCGGGACGATCGCCTTCGTGCGGGGCGTGATCTTCTTCGCCACGTCCAGCGGGTCGATGGTGAGGGATTCGTCGATCTCCGCGATCACCGGGATGGCCTTGGCAGCCACGACGGCCGCCGCGGTGGCGAAGAACGTATACGCGGGAACGATGGCCTCCGTGCCCGGGCCGACGCCGCCCGCAACATACGCGGTCTCCAGCGCCGAGGTCCCCGAGTGCAGGGCGAGGGCGTACTTGGTGCCTAGGAACTCCCTGACCTCCGCCTCCATCGCGTCCACCTTCGACGGGCGCGGGTTGTAGTAGCGGGTCAGGTGCGGGCCACCGCCCAGGGGCTCGTCCTTGATGGCGTCGAGGATCCTCCCCTTCGCTTCATCGCTGAACCCCCACGTGTCCGCCAGTTCCATGAACTCGTCAACGCCCACCTTGGGCTGTGAGGGCGCTTCGATGGCTGTGACGGCTTTCTCGCCGCCGTTTACGGCAAGTTGCTTCTGGGCTTCGTTGAGTGTGGACATGACCGCTTGACCTCTTAATTCCTACCGGCCGGCGCGACCGGAGACGGTGACGAGAGTGGCGCGAAGCCACGTTTCGCCAAGATACACGAGAGTCCTTCCGGGTGCAAAGGAAATCCCGGCGGGAACTGTCGTCCGGCAGTAGGAGCTTGCTAAGGCTCTGGAGAAATGACCCTCAAGAGCACAGTTCTGTTGAGTATGGAGGAGATCATGAGACGCCTGCAGGTATTGGCCGCGGCATGCTTCGCGGCGCTGATGGGAGTGGCCGCGCCCGCGTGGGCGTGGAAGCCGGCGGTCGACACGGAAGGCCCCCTGAAGGTCAGTATCGAGGAGTTCGGCGATGTAGAAGTGCTGGGACAGCCGGTCGCTGTGACCGTGACCCTTGAGAACAGCGGGGACGTGCCGGTCAAGGGGACAGTTGCCCTGGGCGTCATTGATGACTGGCGCGTCGAAGACCCCGCGAAGAAGGGGTTTTCTGTCGCCGCCACGGGCAAGTCTGAACTCGCGTTCACCGTGGTGCCCGGACCGGCCGGCTTCGCCGCTCATTACCCGGTTCATGCCTATGCGACCTTCGAGTTGAACGGTGAGACACTTCAGGCCCATGCGGTCTATGTGACTCGGGTGCTGAAGTCACGCTCAGCACCCTCAATGGACCGGGCCGAGGGCCTGAGCAACGTGGTTGCGCTCCGAGCCGTCAAGCCGGTGCAGATTGACGGCGGCCTGGGGGAGTGGGCCGAGGCTATCCCGGTGCCCCTTGGCGAAGGGCGCCGCAGCCTCGGCGAGATGCCCCCCGGGGATTTCGGGGCCATCCTCTACCTGCTGCACGATGACGCCACGCTGTTCATCGGGTTGCGCGTCAACGATGACGACATCAGCGCTGACGACCGGACTTCGAACGACTTCATCAACAGCGAATACGTCCGGCTTTATCTGTCCGCGATTCCCCCGGCAGATCGACGGGACGACGCGCTCACCGAGGATGACTTGGTTGCCGCAATCAGTCCCTTCGCCGAGGGCGGCCCCCTGCTCAAGGCCCCAGACTATGGGTCCCGGACGAAGCGAATCGCCGATCTGAGCGCAATTCACGTCGCCGCTCAGACCACACCGACCGGGTACAACGCCGAGATCGCCGTTCCGCTGGCCCTCATTAGCGACGGGATCACGGACGAGAGCAACCTGGGCTTCAACCTGATGCTGGGCGACTCCGACAAGGGCCATCGCGAGGCCGAGGTCACGATCGGCGGCCAGGGCAGCTCCTACTGGACCAATCCGCGCTCTTACGCGACACTCAACCTCTCGGCTCGGACGGAGGACGACGGCTTAGTTGGCCTCCCTGTGACGTCGGTGTCATCTCTGGGGGCCACGGCTTTGGACCGCCTCGGCGTCTACCGGGTCACGGTGGCCCGGGACGGCAAGCCCCGGAAGGTCATGCCTCTCGGCTGGACCGGCAGTGACGCCGAGAGTGGGGCGACCTTCGTGCCCTCACAGGCCAACCGACCCGATGCGAAGCCGTGCATCTCCATCCATCCGCCTTACCGCAATGGTGTCGGCAGGATGTGGGCGGAAGCCCGGCTTGCGCTGCCCGATGTGCAGCCCATCAAGTTCACGTTTTTCACCGCGATCCGACACAACAGCGCGAAGGAGCCGCCCAGCGACGGCGTGGAATGGCGCGTGCAGGTCGCGGAAGATGGGGGAGAGTTCACGGAGCTCTTCAAGCGCTTCTCCCTCGCCAAGCGGTGGGAACGGGCTCAGGTAGACCTGAGCCCGTATGCGGGGAAGACGGTGACTTTGCGCCTGTGGAACAGCCCCGGGCCGGCGAGGAACACGACCTGCGATTCCGGATACTGGGGGGAGCCGACGATCATCGTCGGCGATGTGCCCGCCCCAGAGACCGCCGAAGCCATTCAGGAGCGCCGAGACCGCGCGAT
This sequence comes from Candidatus Zipacnadia bacterium, assembly GCA_029821745.1. Taxonomy (GTDB): domain Bacteria; phylum Armatimonadota; class Zipacnadia; order Zipacnadales; family JABUFB01; genus JALGSS01. Next base: position 2,725 of record JALGSS010000261.1, on the reverse strand, counting down.
CATGCGCGCCCGAGCCGCCCTCGAAGGTCGGCGGGGCAAGTTCTTCTGGCTCATCGAGAACACGGCGGGGCGCTGTGGCGTCGGCTGGGGTGCAGGGCCCTACGGGTTCGCCGACGGCGCCATCGCCTTCGTCACTGAGGACGAGGAAGTCGTCTTCGACAACTTCATCATGGAGATCAACGGGCACAACGTCCGCGATTGGCGCTCTGATCTGAGCGTCATCGGGGGCAAGACCGTCTGGACCCCGGATGGGCAGCAGATCACCGTGAGGGACTTCGTGCAGGACCGGAACGGCGGCACGTACATCGCTGAGACGACCATGTACGCGGAGGATGGCGCCTTCAAGCTCAAGTTCGGCATGTCCACTGAAGAGCGCAACAAGCGCGGAGAGCCCCGATTCACGAAGCTGGGGCTCGGGCCCGCCACGGTGAAGGCCAAGCGCGTCTACGCCGGGTTCGGCAATGTTATCGAGTGGCCGGAGAAGTTTACCTTGGGCCAAGGCGGTTTCGCGCTGTCGACGCGGCACGTGGGGATGGACTTTGAGAACGGGATCAGCCTCGTGCAGGCGGCTGATGTGTTCCCATACCGGTTCGAGGTGGACCCGGACAGGAAGCTGTACTCTCTGCAGACGGGACACGATGCGACCATGCTCTTCATCCCGTCCACCAAGGGCGCCTTCGCCGCGGCTCGCGTGTATCGTGACGCGTCAGGCTTCAAGCCTGCGGCCGGTGTCGAGAAACTCAAGGGCAAGATGTGCATTGATTGGTGGGGCGCGCACCACATCGCCGCTGACATCCGCCGGGCCGACGCCTACGGCCTGAATGACTCCGTGTTCATCAAGCACGCCTGGCAGAAGAACGGCTACGACTATCGCCTGCCCGACATCTACCCGCCTGCTTGCGATCCGGCCGTCTGGGATGACTGGGTGAGAGCTGCCAAGGACGCGGGCATGCTCGTGGCCGTGCATGACAACTACATCGACTTCTATCCTGACGCCTCCGACTTCAGCTACAAGCACATCCTCTTCAACGCGGACGGTACGCCCCAGCGGGCCTGGTTCCATAAGGGCTACAAGGCCCAGAGCTACCGCTGGCTTCCCGGTGCGTACGACCCGTGGCTGGAGCGGAACATCAAGCTCATCAAGGAGGGCTTCGCGCCCACCGCCTATTTCATCGACGTGTTCTCGGCGATCCCGCTGCTTGACTACTACGACATCGACGGCAACTTCCACACCAAGCTGGAGTGTGGCGCGCACTGGGGCCGCACCTTCGACTATGTGAGGGAGCAGCTCGGCGACAATGCCCCTCAGATTAGCGAAGCCGGGCATGATGGCCTCGTCGGACACCTCGATGGCGCGCAGTCGGACCATTCATCCGCGGCGAAATGGGGCTGGCAAGGCGCGGAAGCCAACCGCACGCCGTGGCACGACATGGCGACCCACGGCAGCTTCGTTCTGCTCGCGGGAGGTCTGGGGCACCGCTATGCGGGAGGAGACCCTCACGCAAGCTGGGGGAGCGATGACTACCTGTCGAACACGGTCATGGGCGGGCGCAACCCCATGTGCATCGGCCCATGCACCCGCGACACTGTGATGACCTACTGGCTGCAGCATGACATCTGCAACGAGTTGGCCCGTCAGTCCCTCGAGACCCACGAGTTCGTCGGCGATGATATCTACCGCCAACACACGACCTTTGGCGATGGAGGAGAGGTGTGGGTGAACCGGGGGGATGAGACTTGGGAAGTCCGGGGACGCACGCTGCCCAAGTTCGGGTATCTCGCGGTCGCTGGGGATGTGGTCAGCGAGATATCCGAGAGGGGCGGCCTCGCCACAGGCTACGCTCGCAGTCCGGGCGTTACCTTCGTGGACACCCGACCCCAGTCTCTCGACACCGCCAACCGTGCGCCTGTGAGGACACAGGTGGTCTCCGCGAAACACCTGGGCGAGGGGAAGATCGAGTGCGAGATCGTGTGGGAGGTGCTCAAGGCACTCCCTCCCGGGTACGTGACCTTCACGCACATCTGCCATGACGAGGTCGCCGATCAGGGCGAGAAGATCGCGATCCACGCCGGCATGGACCTGTCGAATGAGAAGCTCCGGGAGGTCGGGATGCACAGGTGCAGCCTGCGGTTCACGATTCCAGGCAACTCGTGGGATGGGGCCTACCGGTTGCGTTACGGTATCTACTCGCCTCAGAGCGGCGGCCGCCTCGAACCCATCGCGCTGATGGACGGTAGCCGCGTCGACGGCGGGGAGTTCATCGTCATCAAGCAGGATGGCAAGATCGCCACAATCGAGTACCGGCCTCCCGCACGACCAGAGAATGCGCCCAAGATCAACACCGAAGGCAGGATGATTGACTTCGGCTCTATCGTCACGAATGGCGCCTTCCGCCTGCTCCATACCGGCCGGGAGTGGACGCTGCTGCCGCTCCAGGGCAGCTTCCCGTTCAGAGCGGAAATCAGGCTTGATGACCTGGGCGTGGGAGGGCGAAGGGTCGAGGCCGTTGAAGGCCTTACGCAGGAAGGCGAGAAACTCACTACTGAGGAGTTTTCAGTCGACGACGGGGTTCTCGCTCTCGATCTGGACGCCTCGGCGTTCAGCTACCGCATCAGCTTGAAGTAGGCCAGATGCATCCGGAGGAGTGGCCATGGGCAATCAACTGAGCCGGAGACAGTTCATCGGTACGAGCCTGGGAGCCGTTGCGGGAGCGGCTGTGGCAGG
>JALGSS010001157.1:818-2341 GCA_029821745.1 Candidatus Zipacnadia bacterium | reverse complement strand
TCGCAGGAGAAGAGGTCCCGTACGGTGCAGTACACACAAGGCCAGGTGGGGCGCGTGTTCGCGCTGCGTCTGGAGCACGGGGAGCGAATGCCGGACACTCTGGAGCGCTTCCTTCGGGAGCAAGGCGTCACCCACGGAATGGCAATCATGGTCGGCGGCGCTGACGGTGGGAGCCAATTCGTCGTGGGGCCGGAGGACAGTGACACGCTCCCGCCGAAACCCGTAGTCAACTCGCTGGATGGCGCGCACGAAGCTGCAGCCGTCGGGACTATCTTCCCGGGCGAGGACGGCATGCCGGCATTGCACATGCACGCCGCATTCGTGGCATGTGCTGGAACTCGTGGTGATCGAGATAACCGGGCTGGAAGCCACGCGCAAGCTCGACCCGGCGACAGGCTTCGCCCTGCTGCAGTGCGGATCGGCCTCCCTTCAGTAGCCCGTTGGTCGCCATACAGGGACCGTCCTTCGCAAGTGCGCACCCGTCGACATTCGGTGACGCCGTCCGCATCTTTGGAGGGAAATCGCCGTGACCGCCATTGACTTTGGTCGCTCCTTCGTGACTTTCGTCACGCCAGGCCGCGCAAACAATGCCCGTATCCAGGTGGAATGCCGCTGCGAGTTCAGCGACGCCGAAGCCGGAACCAACGAGGAACTCTTCCTCGTTGCCTCGTGCAAGTCAGAAGCAACGTACGCGGAGAAGGACCTGTTCACATCCCCGAACTACGACTTCTGCGGCGTGTTCAATGAGACGCAGCTATCGATCATCCGCACGCCTGCCTCGGCTGCGGACCAGCGCCCGGACGTGTCCCCTGTCGAGGGGCGCTTTCTCGAGGTCTACCGGCAGATTGTGTCCGCACCCGCCGAGCCCCTGCCGACGAGTGCGGATGTGGTCGCGGCTACCCTCGCCGGGAAGCCCATCGTGGCCCGCACGGTCTTCGAGGACCCTTCGGGGCGCTACAAGTGCGCGTTGGAGTACCCCGTCAAGACGATGAACGCCAACGATATCCGACCCATGTACCAGGTGGACACCGGCCCGGTTCCCTTCCCGAGTTTCGACGCCGACGTGGAGTTGACCGCCGGCCGTTTCCGCCTTGCATTCGTCGCCTTCAACGCGCCGCACTTCGCGGACTTCGTCATCCAGACGCCGACCGAAATCGCGCCGGGAGTGCAGACGCCCCACTACTCCGAGATCATCAGTCTCGAAGCTACCAATGAACTGTTCGCGCTGAACTAGCCGCACGCCGCGCCGTGCTGCGCCACAACTCGTAGACCCGGAGGTCCCACGAACCATGAAGATGCTGCTTGCCGCATCGCTGCTCGTCATCATCTGCGCAGTCGCCGTCGCACAGGACGCAGCCCCAGAGCCCGCGAAAGCACCCCAGCGCAACCTCGTCACGTTCTTCGACAAGTGCCGCGCGGGAGGGCCTGTCACCGTTGCCTACATCGGGGGCTCGATCACCGCTCAGAATGGCTGGCGGCCATTCACCACGAAGTGGCTCAAGCAGCAGTTCAAGGATGTCGAG
>JALGSS010001157.1:0-797 GCA_029821745.1 Candidatus Zipacnadia bacterium | reverse complement strand
CTCGTGTTCGTGGAGTTCGCCGTGAACGATCGAGGGACTGGGGACGAGGCCGTCCACGCGACGATGGAGGGCATCGTCCGCCAGTGCTGGTCCCAGGAGAAGAAGCCGGACATGCTGTTCACGTATACCACCGCAGGCAACCTTGATGTTCCGACCCACAGGCACCAAGCGGTGGCGGACGCCTATGGCATCCCCACCGTCGACTTCCAGAAATCCATTAAGGCCCTCGTCGACCCCGGCTACGTGGACTGGCAGATCATGGCCAAAGACCGCGTCCACCCCGGCGACTGGGGACATGCCGTCTATGCGGCGACCCTCGCGACCTTCCTGAAGCAGCAGATCGCCCTGACCGAAGCCGTGCCCCCGCCGGATACGCTGCCCCCGGTGGTCTTCAGCGAGGAGTACGTATCGGCGCATCTCGTCCCGGTTGTGGATGATGCGCCCGAGGACTGGGACAAGATCAAGCCCGGCAGCCGGTTCAAGGATGGCTCGATCATGGCCACCGAGCCGGGGCAGAGCATCGAGTTCAAGTTCACCGGCACCATGGCCGCGCTGTACTACGAACTGCGGATGAACGGCGGCATCATCGAGTGCGAAGTGGATGGAAAGTCCGTGGGCGAAAGGGATGTCTCCTGCGGCCCAATCTACCGGTTCAACCGGCAGAACTCAACCACCATCGCCAAGGGCCTGGAGCCCGGCGAGCATACACTGAAGATCACCGTAACCGACGAGAAGCACGAGCTGAGCAACGGTCACGAGTTTCACCTGGGCTATCTGATGGTGTCGGGGTAGCCTGA
>JALGSS010000260.1 GCA_029821745.1 Candidatus Zipacnadia bacterium | reverse complement strand
CGACAGGAGAACGGGGCGCGGTGCGAGAAATGGGGTAGCGATGACGCCGAAGCAGTTGGCCGTAACAACGATACCGACAGGTCAGGAGCGCTCTCGATGCCGACCAATCTAGTGTTTGTGTTCGCCGACCAGATGCGCGGCCACGACATGGGCTGCGCGGGGAACCCGCAGGTTCAGACGCCGAATCTGGACGCGATGGCCGCTGACGGCGTGCGGTTCACGAACGCCGTCTCGACGTGTCCAGTCTGCACACCATACCGGGCCTCCCTGCTCACGGGGCGGTTCCCGCTGTCCAACGGGATGTGCATGAACGACGTGCGCTTGCCGACCACCGAGACCAGCATCGCGCATGTCCTGGGTGATGCGGGGTATGACACGGCGTACGTCGGCAAGTGGCATTTGGATGGTCCGTACCGGGGCGGGTTCACCCCGCCGGGCCCGAGGCGCCAGGGGTTCGACTACTGGGCGGCCGCCGACTGCTGCCACAACTACATGCGCTCATGGTACTACCGCGACACGCCGGAGCCGATCTGGATCGACGGCTACGACGCCGACCATTTCACCGATCTGACCATCGAGTACATGCGCGCGCACCGCGACAGGTCGTTCTCGCTGTTCCTGTCGTGGGGGCCGCCGCACAACCCGTATGAGGTCATGCCCGAGGAGTACAAGATCCACGACCCGGCGGACATGCTCCTGCGGGACAACGTCCCCCCGGGTGGCGAACGAGTAGCACGGGAGCACTACGCGGGCTACTACTCACATGTTACCGCACTGGACCGGAACATCGGACGCATGCGGGCGGCATTGGAGGAACTGGGGATCGCTGAGGACACGCTGTTCGTGTTCACATCGGACCACGGCGACATGCTCCAGTCCCACGGCTACAACGAGAAGCAGCTCCCCTATGAGGAGTCCATTCTCGTGCCGTTCCTTGCGGCCCAGCCGGGGACGATCTCAGGCGGGCAGGTTAGCGAGACGCTGCTGAATGTGACGGACCTGATGCCGACGCTGCTGTCCCACCTTGACATCGCCTGCCCGGGCACGGTCGAGGGCCAGGACCTGTCCTTTGCCCTCACAGGAGCGCCAGGCCAGGAGCCGACCTCAGCCTTCTTGGCGAACCCGACGCCCTTCCGCCCACACATGGAGATCCCCGGATGGCGCGGCGTGCGCACGAAGACTCACACGTATGTGCGTGCCGTGGAAGGTCCGTGGATGCTGTTCGACAACGTAGCCGACCCCTACCAGCAGCATAATCTTGTCGACAAACCGGAGTTCGCGGCTCTTCAGTCCGAGCTTGACGCAGAACTGAACCGCCGGCTCGAGGAATTGGGCGACGAGTTCCTGCCTGTGGCCGAGTACTGCGACCGGTTCCGGTTCCTGTTGGCCCCGGGTGGGCACCCGGTGCATTTCACGGAGCCGGGCGTACATGACCCGATCAACGAGCGCGGTTGAGTGCGGGGACACGACTAACCTGCACAGTCTACTCGCTGCAGGAACGGGGGCCGCCGGACTGGACGCCGACGGCAAGACCTGGCACGTGGGGGGGCCGGGCAATGGCGAGCAATGCTCGTGGTGGTGTTGGGGGATGGCGAAGGTGCGTAAGGCCGCCGGACTGAGCGCCGCGCCGAAGTGACCGGCGCCGGGACAACCAATCCCGCGAATCAAGGGGAGCCCGCTGCGTGCGCAGGGGCTCCCCGTTTCGGCTCATGTAGTCATCATGCGTCTGGTTCTCAGGCTGTGCCGAGGCAGTCGGCCAGGTCGTCCTCGACGTTCGTGATCGGCTTGAGATCGAAGTTCTCGACAAGGACATCGAGCACGTTCGGCGTCACGAAGGCCGGCAGCGTCGGCCCGAGCCGGATGTTCTTGATACCAAGGTGCAGGAGCGAGAGCAGGATGGCCACGGCCTTCTGCTCATACCAGGTGATGATCATCGACAGTGGCAGGTCGTTGACGCCGCACTCGAATGCATCCGCGAGAGCGGCCGCGATCTGGATCGCCGAGTAGGCGTTGTTGCACTGGCCGACGTCCAGCAGCCGCGGGATGCCGCCGATGTCACCGAACTCGAGCTTGTTGAAGCGGAACTTCCCGCAGGCGAGGGTCAGGATGACGCAGTCATCGGGGACAGCCAGCGCGAAATCGGTATAGTAGTCACGCCCGGGCCTCGCGCCGTCGCAGCCGCCGATGAGGAAGAAATGCTTCACCGCGCCGCCCTTGACCGCCTCAATGATCTTGTCTGCGATCGCCAGGACGGGCTTGTGATGGAAGCCGGTCAGGATTGACTTGTCCTCGGCCTCGGGCAGAGGCGGCAGCTCCTTCGCCATCGCGATGGCCTCGGAGAAATCGCGGCTCGTGCCGAGATGCTTCACGCCCGGCCATCCGACGGGCCCGAGGGTGAAGATGCGGTCCACGTAGCTGTCCTTCGGCTTCTGGATGCAGTTCGTCGTCATCAGAATGGTGCCCGGGAACTCGTCGAACTCCTTTCGCTGGTCCTGCCACGCGCCGCCGTAGTTGCCCACGAGATGCGGGTACTTCTTCAACTCGGGGTAGGCGTGGGCCGGGAGCATCTCGCCATGGGTGTAGATGTTGATGCCGGTGCCCTCGGTCTGCTTCAGGAGCTCAAGCAGGTCAAGCATGTCGTGTCCGCTGATGAGTATCGCGGGTCCGGCCTTCGTCCCCAGGAAGACCTCGGATGGCTCCGGCGTCCCGAGAAGGTCCACGTGCGCCGCGTCGAGGATCTCCATCGTCAGGATGTTGATCTCCCCGGTCTTGAGGGAGAGGGCTACGAGGTCCTCTACCGTCAGGGAATCGTCGGTCAGGGCCGCAAGGGCCTCGTAGACGAACTGATCGATGGTATCGTCGGTCTTGCCGAGAATGCGGGCATGGTGGTAGTACGCGCCGATGCCCTTCAGCCCGTAGATGATGAGCTCGCGCAGGCCGCGGATGTCATCGTCGAGGAGCGGTTCGGCGAGAATGCCTACGCTGTGCCCTAGCGCCTCAAGCTGGTCCATGTTCGCGTCGGCCGGGATGGCCGGCTCAAGGTCCTCGGGGGCCTCGCCGCCGGCGTCTGCGATGGCCTGCCTGGCGGTCGCCTTCAGCCCCTCGCTCTCACGAACGTACTCGACGAACCGCTCGGGGTCGAAATTGACGTTCGTGAGGGTTGTGAAGATTGCCTCCTGGATGAAAGCGTCCATCTCAGAGTCGGTTTTGCCGAGTTCGCGGGCCTTCAGGGCCAGTCGTGCCAGGCCCTTGCAGGAGAAGATGAGCAGATCCTGTAGTGCTGCGGTTACGGGGTCCTTACCGCATACGCCAAACTTGGTGCAGCCTGTGCCTCCAGACGTCTGTTCACACTGATAGCAGAACATGGACATGGTGTTGCCTCCCCTGGAGAAATGCCTGCGCTGCCGGGGTACTGACTGGTTCCTGCTTCACTGTGCCCTCTGCTGCGCGGCATATTAGCGACGACGACGGAAGCGTAGCAGAAGACCGCAGCGCCCGCTTTGACTTAGGTCAAAGGGCGATGGGATTTCATGTTCCCAGCAGTAGGTCTTCTAGTGCATCTCTGTCGATAACCTCAATAACACCGCTCTGCTCGTCGATTGTGCCCCTTTCCTTGAGTTTGCGGAGGGCCCTTGAGAGTGGCTCGAGCACCGTTCCGAGCTGCGCGGCCAACTCAGTCTTTGTGCCGGGCAGCCTGCAGCGTCCGTCTGTCGAGTTCTCGAGGATGAACCGCGCGAGACGGCTGGCCACGTCCCTGAGCGACAGATCCTCGATGACGCTGACAAATTCCCGCAGGCGCCTGCTGAGGCCCGCGACCATTGCGAGCCCGACCTCCGGGTCGCGTTGCAGTAGATCTGTCACGCGGGCCCGGCGGACCATAGCGACCGTGGAGTCCTCGGTGGCCATGGTCGACGCCGGATATGTTCCCTGGGCAAACACGGCAGCTTCCGCCACGAGTCCCCCGGACTGGACCATATGCAGAATGTGCTCCCGACCGTCGGGTGACAGGAGGTAGACCTTCACCGCGCCCGAGAGCACGACGAGGAAAGCGTCTGCCGGCTCTCCGACGCGAATGATCTCGGTTCCACGGGGGTAGCGCTTGATATCCACCGGGCCCACCAGTTCATCGAGTTGCTCAGGGCGCAACTGCGAGAACAGGGGGGCCGACAGCAGTACAGATTGCAGATCTTGGTCCATGCGTGGCCTCTCTCCGGTTGCCTGTTGCGTTTACTCTCGCTCCCTGATCGCTACATCGTCAAAGACGACGCGCCCATTGCCGCGTACCTGCAGGACAAGGTAGGCCTTCTCCTGTGGGTCGGGAATGGGCTCAAAGTCGACGGTCAGTTGCTGCCACTCATCCGTTCCCCTGGTCCACGCCCCCATGCCTGAGTACCACTTGCCGTCGATGGACCACTCGATGTACATGCGGAACTCAACATCCGGGTCGGCCGTCTTGGCCCACGTGCTCATGTGGTACGCCGTGTCTTTGTTCAGCGGGATGCCGTTCTGGATGATGAGCGGCATGGCGTCGTCCGCCTGGCCGGTGATGGCGACCGCGTACTTGCCGCTGCGTGCGTCCTCCTCGGTGAGCGTGACAGAGAAGGGTTGCCGGGCGCCCCAGCCGTCCGGGATCGAGTCGCCATCGCGGTCGGCCTCCATCCCGGGGTTGGTGACTGCGTTACCGGGCTGATGCATCAAGGGCTCAAATTGTGCCGCATCGGGGGCGTTCTTCCACTCCTCCGAGAAGTCCTTGCGGACGTCCTTGAAGGCCATGTTGTCGGTCAGAACCGCGACACCGTAGCCCTCGAGAGTCACCTCGACCGTGCCATCCTCGGCCACGGGTAAGCGCTCGCCCTCGAAGAGCCTGCGGGCCTCGTTGCCGCGCCAGCCTCGTGAGTCCAGCTTCACCGTGCGTGCCTCAGGCGTCTCGTTGACCGCGATGATGAAAGCGCCGTTGTCGGTGAGCTTGCGCAGGACGGCAATACCCTCCGGCTGCGGTACCGGGGGAGCGCCACGCCTGCCGACATACGTGCGCGACGCCAGAACATCGTGGATGCACGCCAGTTCGCTGATAAGGGTCTTCAGTTCGGAGTAGAAGCGCGAGGGCTTCTGCGTGTAGTGGGTGCCCCAGTAGAGCAGCCCATTAGCGCCGTGGACGATGGCATCGTACGCCATGAAGCGGGACTGCTCGAAGGTCGGCAGGACTGCGTTGGCGATGCCCTCCGGCGTGCGCGAGAGTTCTTTCCAGCCGAAGCCCTGGAGCACCATGAAGATCGGCTTCTCGCCGCAGACGGCGGTGCGGTTCTTCTCGGTCTCGTCCGCGACCACCGAGATGGTCTTGTTCGGCAGGTTCGATTGACTCTGGGGTTCCGGTACCGGGTAGATATCGCAGCCGGCGATGTCCGCGCCCCGGTTGTAGTACGCCAGGGTCGAGATGAGATTGCGCGGCGCATGGTTCATCCAGACGGGATGCTGCTGGTCCAGTTCCCGCATGACGCAATAGCCTTCGTACAGGCCCTCTGCGCTGCGGCTGCCCCATGCCGGTTCGTCGATGCTCTCCCAGCACAGCAGCCCCGGATGGTCCCGGAGGCCTTCGGCATACTCATGCAGCGCCTTCAGCCGCTTCTCCCTGTCGCTGGACAGGTCGAGGGTGCTGCTGATCGGGAGCCACACGTGCAGCCCTTGCTCCCGGGCCTTGTCGAGGACGATCTTCGCGGTCTTGGGGCCTGCAGTTGCGGCGCACACATTAAAGCCCGCGTCGGCAAGCCGTTGCAGCGCAAGTTCCGAGCCGGGCCTCTCGTATATCCCCAGCGGGAAGAAGGGCTTGCCCTCGACGATGAGCATGTTGTCGTCGCGCACCGTGACGAGACGGTCCTGAACCGTGTTGTCACGCAGTTGCGGGAAGCGGAGGATGTCCTCGGCGACCACGCGCTTGGCCGGGTCGGTGAGGGTCGCGTGGATCTCGTACTGCCCCATCGGGAGGGTCCCCGTGTTCAGGCGCAGGAGACCCTTGGGGGCGGTGATTGACTTGGCCCAGGCCTCGTCAAGGACCTCATCTTCCCCGGCGGCCTTCAGTTGGGCTGTCACCGTGTATTGGCGGAGCGTATCGTCGGGCACGCGCAAGTCATAGCCGACAGTTACCTGATCTCGGTAGAAGGACTTGTAGACGGAGAACTCAGCCGTCGACGCGATGCTGATTCTGCGCCCCACAGACGCCGCCGGTTCGTCCTCGCGGAGGTTCGCGGCCTCGGCAACCGCGAGCATTAGTGCGTGCGAGCCCTCCTGGAACACCTGATAGGTGACCTCGGCTTCTGCCGTCCCGTTGCCAGGAACGCTGCCTACCGGGACGACGATGTCCCGCGGCTTTTCATCGGGTGGGGCGATGGTCAGGCGCACCGAGAGGTCCCGTTCAACTGCGGAATGGTTGGCGATGGTAAGAGTGAGGGTGTTCTGGCCCTGAATGCCACG
>JALGSS010001156.1 GCA_029821745.1 Candidatus Zipacnadia bacterium | reverse complement strand
TCCGGCTCTGGACCGGACGGCTGGGAACTGAAGGGACGCTTCGGGGCCATTGAGCTCGACCCCGGAGGCCGGTGCCGCAGTCTCATGTTGGTCCGTGGCACGGAATTGCGCTACGGCGACATTCACTTCCGCGCAGACCGCGAGGCGTCGCTGTCGCTGACCTTCGACAGTGAGGGTGCGCGTCTCGTTTCCTCGCCGGCTGTGGGATACGAGACGCTGGAAGGGATGCCGGTGTATGCGACAGGGGAGGACACCACAGTGTCACTGACGGTTCCCGCGCAACTGTCGCCAACGGGCAAGGAGATCAGGAACCGCGCCATCGTGGTCCCCGGGCAAACGGGGGACGGTCCTGTGCCCGTAGACGTGCCGCTGTGATCCCGGGAGGACACGGCAACGCCCCACAAGTTCTGCAGTAGTGATCTGAGCCATCGTGTCTCCCACGGCGGCAGACCGCACCGGAAGCTGCGTTCAACTCCTGCGCTGCTTACACGCCTCTCACAAGACCCGTCGGAGCCCCCGAACACCCACGCAGTCCCTATGGCCTCACGAGGATGCCCGCGTCTTCATCCGCCGCGCGTTTGAGGTTCAGCTCAAGCAGGCGCTCCAGCAGGCCCTCATCGGAGACATCATGGGGCCACCCGTAGGCGTCGAGTACGGCGCGGTCGAGGTCGGCGTGTAGATTCTGCAGCCACGTGGGCTTGTTGTTGTACAGCTTCGTGAGGGTGAGCTTCGGGTCGGCGTCGAGGCGGGATCGGCGGGCTTCGTGCAGGGCCTTCGCCGCTTGCCCAATGGCCTCCCGTTGATCGTCGGTCGGCTGCGGAAACGGGAACGTCTCGAAGCATGTGGTGGGGGTGTAGACCGGGTCATTGCCCTTGCCCTGCCGGGCACAGGTCGCTAGCGACCAGACCTCGTGAGCACGCGAATGGGTCCCCGCCGGCGAAGCTCCCTTGTTCGACCCTTGCGAAAGGAGAAACACCGTCGCGCAGGGAACAGTCCAGTAGCGCAGACATCCACCAGAGCAAGGCCCCACACAGCATTCCCTGCCCTGCCGGCCATCGTGCCGCCGCTCATGCTTCTGACCCTCTCTTCCGCGTGGGGCGCAGACCCCGATGGGCTGTGGGGTCCGGAGCGTGGGTGCTTGCGGGGCAGGTTCACCCGAGACGAGCCGATGGCTCAGAAGGCCCGGGAGATTGCGCGCCGGGATCAGGACGAGGATTTCTCCCTCCGCTTCCGGTTCCGCACTCTCGGGCGTGGCAGTTACGGGGCCGTGGCCTACGTGGGCATTCATGATGCTGAATCGCCCTGGAACGCTAATGGCGCCGGCGTGCTGATCTTCCGCCATAGCACGGAGAAGGGGTTGGTCTCGTCTCCGTTCCTCTGGGATAGTTCCGGCGAGAATCATCAGGGCAAGGGCACTGTCGCTCTGGAGTACGACACCGCATATGATGTCGAATGCGTGTACTCCGGCACTGAAAGGCAACTGCGGCTGACCATCCGTGACACTCTGAGCGGGGAGGCCGTCGGCGGCCCCGTCGCACTAAAGCCGCCCGCTGATATCAAGTGGTCGGGAGACCGACTCGCCTGCTGGAACCACGCCGACGGGCACTCGCCGAACATGGCGCTGACGGTGCTCATCGACCGGCTGCAATTGGACGATGGCACGCTGCTGGACTTCGCCGCCGATCTGTCGGAACTGCCTCTGGGTGACGCTTCCCGCTTCTCCTGGCACCAGATGCCGGTGGAGCCCCTGATCGCGGATCTCACAGCGCCGCGCGAAGTGGGCGCCGGGCGGGACGGACGGTCTGGGCCATTGAAGCGCCCATCGAGGATGGCACGGCGTCAGTGTCTCTCTCCGCGTCGGAGGCGACGAAGCTCACCAAAGGCGAGCGCGTGCTGATCGTGACGGCGAATGACCGGGCGGACCGGAGCGCTTACGCCCCGGTGCGTCTGCGGGGGAGAATCTTCCGCGATGCCATCCAGGCGCCAGCAGAGCTAGCGCCGGGAGACGAGATCGTCATTACGGACATGTCCCTGCTCGGACCGCAAGACGCGCTGTCGGCGCGCAGTGAGAAGGGCAAGTGGTGGTTGAGGCGCTACACGGCTCCCGGAGAGGCGTCCGAAGGGACCCTCGCCGCCGTGGAGGAGGCAGACCCGTATGACCCGGACTCTTGCCTCGCCTCGGAGCTTCGGTTGCCCCTCGATCTGGACGGTTGGTACGAGGTCTGGGTGCGCACCCACCGACCGCCGGTCGGCGGCGGGGCACAAGGAGGAGTGGATGTTCGGCTCTCCGGTGAGCGATGCTTCCGGCACGCCGATCCCACGGAGGTCGCCGCTCCAAGGG
>JALGSS010000259.1 GCA_029821745.1 Candidatus Zipacnadia bacterium | reverse complement strand
CGCAGCGCCGCCGGTCGATGGGAACTCCCGGCGAGAGAGCGTGTGCAGCGACCCGAAGTCGAAGTAGATGCCGTCCAGCCCCAGATCGCTGACCCACTCACGGTTGATGCCCCGAATCCCCGCCGCATCAATCGGCGTCGCGTAGACGATGCACTTGATCCCCTTCTCGTGGCAGCTGGCGATCCACCGGCGCATGTCCTCCGTGTCGAAGGGCGTGTACGCCGGGCTCCCGTACCAGTAAAGGTGCAGGACGCAGATGCTCACGCCGCAGTCCGCGAGGGCCTCAATCGCCGAGTTCGACGGGTAGGTCATGAGGGCTGAGTTGCCCTCCTGCCAGTGGGCGATGCGCTGGCCCACGGCATTGTCGTTCGTGCGGAAATGACCGAAGGCGAAGCCGAACCGGTTCTCGTACGAGAAGCCGGTCTTCACGTCCACGGGCCCGCCCAGGTGCCACGAGAAACGCTTCGCCCGGTCGTCGTCATCCGTGACCTCACACCACATGCCCTCGCGGCCGCCCGCAAGCGTGGTAGCATCCTCCAGGCACATCTCCACCTGGTTCGTGTACGGCCTCTCGCGCCCGAGGGTCACCCCGAGCACCCGCAGGTAATGGTCGGTGGTGTAGTCCGCATCCCTGTCCAGGTCTTCTTTGCCCCGCCACGTGCGCTTCCAGTGCCAGCGCAGGTGCTGCAGGGCGTCGGTTTTGAGGGCCATCCCGACCTCGACGTCGTCGACCGTCGCCTCCGCAACCCCGGTGAGGGTCAAGTCGCAGAAGATGGCTCCCTCGCCAAACACCGTGAACTCCTGGCGCAGCTCCAGAGGGCAGTCGGATCCGTCCGCGGAGCGGGGCGTGACCTCGACGCTGAACACGAGCAGGTCTTCGGTCTGCTGTGTCACTTCAGGCTCCCCGGCCACCCCGTCACGGACGATGTATGTCTTCCCACCCGAGCGGATGACGACAGCCCCGAGGCCCTGGATGTCGTCCCGTTGGCCGTCCAGGCGGAAGGCGCCGTCGAAGTCCTCAATGGATGTTTCGGCAAGCTGCCAGGCCGCGTCGCGAGTCCACGTAGCCACAAACCGGTCGCCCTCAACGGTGAGGGCGTCTGCAGTCCTGGTGACGGCCAACGGCTGCTGGGCAAGGCAAGCTCCCGTTGCGAGGAGGATCGTGGCGAGTGCGGCGAGCGTCGGCTTCATGGCGAAGACTCCTGTGGCCGGGCGTGGTCTACCGACTCTGTCGGCAAAGCGTGGCCGGCGGTTCCACTGCATCCGCCGGCCGCGCGAGGGTCATCAGATTTCGGTGCTCGGGGTCTGGTTCCTTCTCACTTCAGGCTGGTGATCCAGATCCCGACCTCACCCTCGCCGAATCGCCGATACGCGAGGGCGTTGCCCAGCGGCGACCAGGACAAGAGCGATACGCCGGACCACGAGAATAGCTTCCCGGGCTTGCCGCCGGAGGCCGAGATGACGCGGACCTCATCGCCGAAGCAGTAGGCGATCCACTGTCCGTCGGGAGATATCGCCGGGTCCCGGGCGATGACGCCCAGATCCCTTTCTCCGCCGCCGGCGGCATCCCTTACCTTCAGCTTCTTCGTTCCCTTCTGGGTGTAGACAACCAGCTTGCCGTTGGCAGCCAGATCCGGATCCATCGTGCCGCCCGCCACGGGCACCTTGTCAACGGCACCGGTGTCGGGGTCGATCCACGCGTAGCCCGAGTCTCCCTCGCTGGTGTACCCGATGAACAGGCGGCCGTCCGGCGCAACCTGCAGGCGCGTGATGCCATTGATCCCGGCCTTCGTGGCGTTCAGTTTCAGTAGCGTCTGCAGGCCGGTTCCGTCCGCTCTCCGGAACACGATCTCCGCCACGCGATCGGTGGTGTACTCCCGTGTCACGCCCTGTAATGTCTCCTTGACGTCGCGCCCGCCGGACCACGGGCCCTCCTGCACGAGCAGCAGACGGTTCGGGCTGAAGGCAGGCTGGGTGCCGGAGCCCCCGAACCAGGTCTGGCCACGCTCCAACGCCACCGTCTCGCCGCCGGAGGATGGGATCATGCTGGTGCTCGCGGGCATGGTGTTCCACGCGATCCACGTCGCATCCGGCGACCACGCGATCTTGGCGATCGCCGGGTTCATGTCGCCGAGCTTGCGCCGCGGCCCGGCCGTGGGCATGCTCCGGAAGTCCCCGCGCTTCGTTCCCAGACCGGGCACCTGCGATGCCAGTCGCCGCCTGTTGGAGAACACAGCCTTGTAGGCCTTCCGCGTCGCTTCCTGCGCGTCCACGAGGGCGGCCATCGCCTTGGTACGGAGATCGTTGCCCTTGTCATTGGCCTGAGGCACGCCGGGTGCCGGGATCCGAGCGTACTGCATGGGCCAGTAGAGGTCTTTCGAGCCGGTGCTGTACTCGCCCAGGTCGGCGGCGGCCTGCAGCGCCTTCTCGAGGTCCGCCTCGAAGAGGAACTTGCCGATCGCTGCCGCGTGTTCCCACGCGGCTGTGATCTCACCCTCAAGCTCCTTGACCCGGCGCGTGCGGAGGTCGATATTGGCGGCCACGCGACGATGATACTCCAGGGCCTTCCCAGCGAAGGCAGCGTCTGCGTCCGCCAGTTGCGCCTTGGTGTCCTCCGAAAGCTTCTCAATGTGGAATGGTGCTCGGCCATCCTGTTGGGCGCGACCCCAGGCCATCGTGAACTGCGAACGCGCCTCCGGGCACTGCGTCAGGCTGGAGCAGAGCTGGGCGTCGCTTCCGCCAGTCCCGCGTGCAGCCTTCACATAGGGGCTCAGTAGGGCGCTGAGCTCACCATTGAGCGCCTGCCGGTTCTGCTCATCGTCCTTGACTGCGCGGATGAGTTCTGCCGCGGCCGTGGCCAGCTCCGCGCCGCGAATCTGCGCGTTCCCAGCCTTGGCCCCCGTGTCTCTCTCGACAGCAACCAACTTGTCGACATCGTAGAGCACAGCGGCCCGCAGCTTGTCATTGCTCGCCGACAGCCCGCCCGAGAACCAGTTCGGGTTCGGGCGCTGGACGTCGCTCGAGTCACCGAGCAGCATCGCGCGGGTGATGAGGCCGTCCGAGAGCAGCGAACGATTCGCGCGCACGAAGTTGTTGTACACCGTCCGCAACTCAGACCCCATCACCAGGGCCCGCTGCAGGCGAGTCTCGGGAGCCGCCAACCGGTAGGCCTGGGCGGCGACTCTCGCGGCAACGGGCGCAGCCGTGCCGGTCTTTGCCGCAGGCGCGCCCAGATCAGCCAGGGCCTTCTGGACCTCCGGTAGCGCAAAGGTCGCCTCAGCCCCCCGTATCAGCTCGGCGAACCGGATCGCGGCCGTGGCGTGCACACCCTTCTTCTCAGGATCCTCCAGGAGTCTGCGCTGTCCGTCAGCCTGCATCACCCCATCGCGCGCCCCCTGCAGTCGCTCACAGGCACCGATCACCGACGCGATGCGTGCAGCGTCGGTCAGCGTCACGGTCCGGTAGCTGTCGAGTGCGGACACGAGCTTGTCATGTTCGCTCTTCACCCGCGCAACGTCTGCCTCCCGGGCGGCCATGGCGCTCTCGATCGACCCGATGACCGCGTCGATCTGCTGCACAGGCCCTTCCTGCTGAAGCTCCTCCGCCAACTCGACCACTTCCACCCAGTACCGCATCCGAGGGTCACTGGAGAGGGCGCTGATCGCCTGCGCGGCCGCCCGGTCGGCGAACTCCACGAGCGCCCACTGGCGCATGTACTCGTCGAGCAGCGCCGGCACTTCGCGTTGGATGCTCCGGACCTCAGGCGCGAGAACCGAAGTGGCGGCATTCAGCAACTCGCTCGCTTCCTCGCGCTTCTCCTTCGCCCACTCCAACGCGATTTCCTGAGCCGCGGTCGGACCGTACGGGAACTGCCGCCCCCAGCAGAGCACCGATTGCACGATGTTCGCGGTTTCCGAGCGGAGCCCAGCGGCCGACGACAGCGCGTTCCGGTAGTCCTCGGGAAGTCGCTCTCGGAGCGTATCGATCCGCTGGGTGAAAGCCCTCGCGCGCTGCCCGATATTCGTCTGGCCCTTCTGAGTGAGCTGCTCGTTGGTCTTCGCAAGTTCCTCGCGGACAACAGTGCTGACCGCCTTCTCGACCCCGCCGAGCTTGACGGTTCCCTCCGCTTTCATGATGGAGAGCCCCGTGGCGCGGCCATACTCGTCCGGGCCGATCTCACACGCTTCGAGCTTCGCGGCGTTGGCCCGGAGCGCCGAGCGTATCGCGCCGAGAGAGCCATCCTTCGCGACCTCGATCTTGGGGCTAAGATCGACACTCGCAACAGCGGGCTGCCCCTGGGAAGCCAGGGGGACCTTCAGGAATACGGGCCTGGAGATCGTCTCACCATCCGCGCCGATCCCGCCAAGCCGGCCCACGTACAGCCCGGGATCCAGTTTGAGCTCGATCTGCCCTCTCAGCAGATCAGCTTCGGGGATCGACACGTTGCCGACGGACCCGCGGAGCTTCTGCGTCGCGCCGGTATTCGTCTGGACCTTCGCTTCCCGGGGGCCTGTCTTGATCTTGATCGTCCCGACGTCGGCGCGGATGTATGACTCGCCGAACTCCTTGCCCTGCTTCCAGCGTCTCCGGTCCATGACCAGGCTCATCGGCACGTCAACCGGCACGGGCCGAGGGAGGTTCTTGAGGGCGACGTTCAGGCGGATGCGACCGCTGGGCGACTGCTTGCTCAGATTGCCCAGGAGAGCGCTCAGGGTGACAACGTTGCCCTTGAACTTCGTATCCTCAAAGGGGCCGCCCGATGTGGCTTCCAGCTTCTCAATGTCCGCCGGGGCGCCGTCCAGTCCCGTGAGGCGCAGTACAATCCGCACCGTGGTGTTTCGCAGCTTCCGCTGCGCCGCCTCGATGCGCTTCGGCACATACGTGGTCAGGACGCCTGCGACGACCGTCGCTTCCCAGCGGGCGAAGGTCCAGTCGGCGACTTCCTTGTCGGTGACCTTCTGCTTCTTCACTGCCTTGTAGTCGGAGCTGAACCAACTGTCCCAGTAGCCGAACTTTGAGAGGCGCTGCTTGATGATCTCCGCCTTCGCCATCTCATAGTGGTTGAAGGCCCCGTAAGGGCGCACGTTCACCCAGACTTGCTCGAAGTCGGCCCGTGCCTGGGAACGCCAGGCCTTGAAGCGGTCGGAGGTGAACTCCAGGGGGTCTTCAGGCAGCCGATGCTTTGGCTCCGTTCGGACGCGCTGATAGGCGGCGAAGTCGTTGCCGACCTTCCAGTTCATCAGGCTCTTCATGATGGCCGGAGGCGCAGCGGACACGAGCTTCAGCGCCGCGTAGGGAGCCCCCCACGGAGTCAAGCCGATCGTGAAGTCCCGCGTGGCTGAGGTAATCGTTGATATGGCTCCCGCGGTGTCGCCGTCGGACATCTGCACATACGCGTCTCCCACCGCCAAGCCGTAGAGCGCCGACGAGAAGAATCTGCCGAACTGCTGGGCTTCCTGGCCCTGGAGATTCAGGGCTGAGTACACGTCGCCCTCGAAGCCGGCGATCTCCACCCCGGTCTTGAATGCGTTCGGGTGCTGGGCACACACCGGCGCTGCAACGGCGAGAGTAGCGAGAACGATCAGCGGAAGAAGCTGCGAGGTTCTGATGGCAAGTCCTCCTGTTATCTCTGCATAGGCGCGATTCTCTGTCTGGAAGAAGCTCAATGTCTCGTATCGATGGTAGGAGTTCTCCCGCGCTCCTGTCAAACGGATATATCGCCGGGAGGGAGGGCGATGGATCGCGGCGAACACTCTCAGACCAGTGTACCCACCCCACCCTCTGAGGTGAGACGCATGCCGAGATCGTGTGTGGCCCTCATCACGGGCTGCGTTCTTCTGTTGTCCGTTGCCGCGTCAGCCGCCGACTACCCCCTGAAGCCCTACACTTACACCGAGGATTTCGAGGATAGCCACCCGGCTATCTCACTGTGGGCAGAAAACGGTCCCTCGACAGTCAATTCCATCGGTCTGAGCGACGAGCAGGCCTTCGAGGGGAAGAAGTCCCTGAAGATCGACATCTCCCTGGAGGGCGGATCATACCACTACTACGGCGCGCAACTGCGCGTCCCGTGTGCCGGGAAGCTCAAACTCACGGCCCGCGTCTACGTGGCTGACGGCACGACAACGAGAGTCGGCTTCGGCACCAACATGAACTACCCGCCGACGCACCACTCCGGATGCGGCTCGTCAAAGTCATTCGATAAGCCCACGGGGAAGTGGGAACTCGTCGAGATCGATCTGGTCGAGCGCGGAGAGAGTGGCAAGGCACAGGTGATGTCGAAGTATACGGCCACGGCGCGCGGCGAGGATGTCGGTGCATACCTCGACCGCTGGTCGCTGTTCATCTACGGAGGCGCGGGCAAGCGTGCTACGGTCTACATTGATGACCTACGCATTGAGGGCGAGATTCCCGAGGAGGCCGACTACGACAGGGATATCCAGCAGCGATGGCAGGCCGGAGAAAACCGCCTGGCCGAGCGCATCAA
>JALGSS010000258.1 GCA_029821745.1 Candidatus Zipacnadia bacterium | reverse complement strand
CTCGGATTGCCCGATAGGAGCGAGCCGAATACACTGCCATCTCGCTCGTGGGATTTGGGGCTTCTGTTACGAGTTCACGCGGGGGTATGAGAAGCACGAGGAAACGCGCGCCAATCCGGCGGCATTCATCGCGCGTCGCCGACAGCAGGGCCCGGGTCACTTCGTATCCGTCCGGAGGCCGGGCGAACGCAGGCTCGTCCAGGAAAGCCGCCAGATCCCCTGAGGTCTGGTCCGCTGACGAGGCAGGCGGGGCCCTATCTGCGGGCGCCGATACGGGCGCGATCGTCTCCCTCAGCTTCCGCGCTTCCCGGACCATGAAGATACGTCTCCGGATGTGCACATAGGCCCGCGACCAGCGGCGAAACGAGAACGGCTCGGGGTCGGTGCCATATTGCAGCCGGTCGGCCTCGACGAAAGTCTCAAGCTCGAGTCCGTTCGAGGACGAGAACCGCCGGTTGAAGAGCTTAGTGGCGGATCTGACCTTGGAAAAGGCGATGTTGCAGGACGTGCTGCGAAAAGGACTGAAGCCTGCCCGGCGCAGGCACGCGACCGAGTACCTGCAGGTGAGCTGCGAGGCCGGCGAGCGTCGTGCCTGTGGGGCGCTGGACTTCTCCCGATCCACCCAGCGGTACGAGAGCGTTGCGGACAGGCGTGATGAGTTGCGGCGAGGGTTGGGCAGCAGACGGCCCGTCGGAAACGGCACACGGAGCCGCCGACAGGCTGCAAGCTCGCATATCAGGTGGTAAGATAGGTAGCGCCAGGGAGCCGGCGTCTGTGAACTCTTCCGCGTAGGCACTGGAGGGACCCAGGACATGCTGAATGGGGCTGCTGTGACCGTGTTGTCGGTGGGCGCGATCATCCTGGCGCTGATGTCATGCGCCAGAGCGAGTGCAGAGGTTAAGTGGCGGCATCCGGTAGGGGAGTATGACCTGGGTAGGCTGGGAGAACTGGCGGCGGAGGCCAAAGCGCGGCCGTGGGCGGAGGCATACATCCGTGACCTGCAGCAAAGGGCGCGCCCGTGGCTGGATCACTCCGATGAAGATTTCCTTGCAGTCGTGCCCCGACGTCGCGGGCAGGTCAAGGAGCTCTTCATCTGCCCCGAATGCCGGAAGCGACTACCCTTTGACCCCTTCAAGCCCGATGATGTTGTCTGCCCCGTGTGCAAGCAGGCGGTGGACACGTCCCAGACCTGCCCGGAGACGGATCGCTGGGGATACCATGGTACCATCTGGCACGGATGGGCAGAGCTATGGCACTACGAGTTCGCGTCGGGGGTCGCGTGCGAGCAGCGCAGCTACATCGAGTTCGTATTCGGAGCCGGCGACTACTCACCGGACAGGCTCCCCGAGCACCGCAGTCTGCACTACGTGATCAAGCACCACCTGCGCCCGGATGACGGCACGTTCTGGGAGAACACGACGGGCTACGACTTCGCCGCGTACGTGTATATGGCGCAGATGCTGGTGGCGGGGCACATGCTCTCGCGAATGGATCGGAACGCCTTCCCACCCGCGCAGTTCGACTTCGCCCACCCCACCAGCCCGTTCCATCGGCCCATGCGTCGCGCCCTCTACGGCTACTTGGGCTACTGTCTGCCCGACGGCACCCAAATCGTGGTAGGCGACTACGGCCAGCGGTACTCTCTGTTCACCGGAAAGTGGGGCAACCGCGTCGTCCGCCGGCGGCACTATCCGTGTCTTGTCACCCTTGGCGGCGACGAAGCGCACGGCCTGCTGCTCCAGCCCGCAGGCGTCTCGGAGCACCAGTGCCGGCCCTCACATCCGGAGAGCGCCCTATCGGGTAGTCGCGCGGGTGTCGCAGACAGCAAGTGGTGATCTGCGTTGGGCCTGCCCATGGACTTCGCGAGCCGTGGATCGACCCACGTCAGGTTAGTCGGCGACCTCGGCGAGGAATGCGTCGTCGAACCACACCGTCTCGTCCTCTGCGATATCATAGGCGACCAGGAGCACCACCGCGGACGCGGCACCCTTGGGGGCCGTAGCCACGGCCGTCACGCGGAGCCACTCACCCGCGCGTTGGACCTCGGTTGAGACCTGCTGGCCGCCCGCGTGCCATGCCCCCTGCGCGTTGTTCCACCGGATCTCGAAAGTAGTGCGTCGGGGTTGCGTGACATCTTCGGCCTTGATATACGCCCAGCCAACGTACCGCTTGCCCGGTTCCACCGGCGCCTTGGCGATGTAGCACATGCACTCCCCGCCGGTCAGAGCCGCCGACAGCGTGCCCGAGTGCACTGTCTCACCGTCGCGCCAGATGCGGCCCACGCCCGGTGACTGGCGCCAGACCGACCAGTTCGGTGGCGCGTCCTTCGCATCCCACTCGGGCCCCGTGGGGTTCTGTCCCTCGCCGGTCTTCTCGAAGCCCGGGTTCGCCAGAAGATTCGGCAGCCCGTCGAAGTCGCCGCGCTTCGCGCGCAGGTTCAGGGCCAGCGTCGAGCCGGGATCGCGGCGCGTCAGCTCGTCGATCAGCCCATCCAGGGTCGCCCCATCACCGTCGCCGACGAGGGCCTGGACGCCGGCCAGCATCCCGCCCTCGACCATCGAGCGCCATCCCGACTGCACCGAGGGGCGGCCGGCGTGGGTGTCGTACCACGATGTACTCAGGTCGTCCTCGGTGACGCTGCGGTGGAATGCCGCGTCACGTTTACGTGAGATGCGCGTCAGCATCTCAACATCCCGGGCGAGGGTCTTGGGGTTCGGCGCAGTGCGGAGCTTCTTGGCGATCAGCCACCCGCGGATGAAAAGCGCGGGGTACTCGAAGCACTGGCGGACATACGCCACGCGATCAGAGACGATTCCGTCCGGCGCCAGGCGTGATGCGTTGCGAAGGTGCCGCTCCAGTGCCCTGAGCCCGTCGAGGGTGTAGATGTCGCATTGCTGCGCGGCGCTGCCGATTCCCGCAAACCACTTGCCTTCACGCGGGGACACCCATGTTTGCTCGAGTTCCTCGTAAAACGCAGCCATTTCCGGCGCTGCGGGGCCGTAGAGCTTCTCGAAGAACTCGGCCAGAAGCTCGTCCTCGTCAAGCGATACGTCCCACATCATCCGCGCCTGAAGGTAGATCATCGGCCCATAGTTGGACCAGTACGGATAAGCCTCGGTGTGCATCGCGACCAGCCCGATGCGCTTCGAGTGCCGAAGGTCCTCCGCCAGCAGATGGGGGTAGTAGCGAGGAGCGAGTGCGCCCAGACCACTGTAGTCGTACTTGCCCATATGCTCGCATTTCGCTTGCCACTGGCGCCAGAAAGAGTAGTCTTGCTCACGGTAGTCGCGGTCGAAGTACTGGGATGTGTCCTGGGTGATGTTCACGAAAACATTGGGCTCGAGTTTCTCGATGGTCTTGGGTGGCGGCTCAACTCCCCAGTAAGCGAAGCACCCAATGTACCGGTCCGGGTGAGTCTTGGCGATGCCGCGCGCCACCGCGTTGACGAACGTATAGTACCGATCCGAGTGGCATTGCTTGCCGCGGAACTCGTGAGGCACGTCCAGAGCGGTGCACCGATCGCACTCACACCACGTGTCGTTGTCGTTGATGCTGACGGAGTAGCTGTGGGTATTGCGATGGTGGTCAAAGAACCGACCGATCTCCTCGACGGCGATCTCGACGCTGCGCGGATGAGAAGTGCAAGGCTGCCAGCCCGGCTGGCGGTCGTTGGTCGGGCGAACGCGTTCCCCGTTGATGATCGGGTAGACTTCCGGGGCTTTCTCCGCGAACTTCGACGGCGGGAACAGCGCGTAGAGGTAGTGGGTGAATCCCGCCTGGAACGGCACCTCCCAGGTACGCACCGACAGCCGCATGTGTCGTCGCCAAGCGTCCTGGTGCTTCCCGTCGAGGCCGCTGAAGAGGCGGCAGTCGAAGCTGGGTTCCGCGACCTCGTCGCATTCATCGACGCTCACGGTGCGCGTTTGCGGCAACACCTCGAACAGCTCGGAGGGCATGAACCACCGGGCCCCCAGATGATCCTGCAGGAACCCGCAAATGCCGTTCATTGTGCCGGGCACGGTCCTGCCAGCGATGGCGAGCACCTCGCCGCGGGCTCTGATCCGGTAGCCGTCGTAGGACAGGTTGGCTATCTCTTCCGGGGCGAAGGCCGTCTCGGCCGCGGCACCGATGAGCACTCGTGGGCCTTTCGCGTCAGCCGGGGGAACGACCGGGAGCGCTACGCCCGTGATGCGTTTGAGCACTTCCGCGAACTCCTCGGCGGCGGGCTGATCCGCATCAGCAGCGTATACGATCACCCCGCGCGCCTGCCCATCCTCGACAAGAGTAACGGACGCCGGTGCTGCATGGGCCAGGACACCGATCAGCAGCATGAATAGGACCTGAGTTCTCATCGCTACGCCTCCTTGCCGCCGGGAGCCCCGTCTGGCTCCCGAAACGGAACGGAATCTTCACTTCATACCGGCCTCTGGACTTGGTCTTGCCGGCGTCGCCGCTGAGTACGCCGCGCGGGCCCGCTTGGTAGTTCAGAGCACAGCGGGTCAGATACGCGGTGGTCGGGCAGGACAGCCGCGGCCGGCCCGTCCGCAACCAGTTGCGCCTGCGGGCTTCATTGCCTAACCCCCGAGGGCCTCGGGAGCCACCACCTCGTAGGAGTGCTCCATCGTTTGGCTCTCGCCGACGCCGAGGGTGCGCTCAGGCATGAACAGCTCCAGGTTCACCCGTGAGGTCCTCCCGTTCCAGTTGAGCAGGCAGTGGGACACCGAATTGGAATCGAAGGTGTTCAGGATCGCCACGCCAGTTTGCTCGTCCACGACGGCCCACTTGCCCTTCGGGGTGTCCTCCTCGCGCAGCCAGGTGGACTTCTCCGCGGCCGGATCGGCGGGGTTCGCCAAGGCTACGGTTCGCCACTTCCCATCCTTGCCCAGGATGCGCGCAGTCGCCTTGGCCGTAGAGGCCACGGCGAACTCAGGGTGGGCCCGTAGACCACACGTACGCGGCTGGGCGGAGATGTTGGTTACGGTGGAGGTGATCTTCACAAGAGGCCGGGCCGGGTCCAGAGCCAGGCGGCGAGTGAGCCGCAGGCCGTTACGGAGGTCGGCCTCCAGGACCAGGAAGCTCTCGCCGCGCTCCTTCACAGTATACTTCTCCGACCAGCCCGGGGAACGGTAGCCGACCTCGCTGTACTCCTCATAGCCCCCGTCGTCGGGCCGGCGCGCGCTCTCTTCGCCCAGTACCTGCAGCAGGTCGCGCCCGGAGGGGAGCTGCTTCATGCGGAAGATGCGGCCACCCAGGTCGGGGAGCACGCTGACCTCCAGGGACGAATTGCGGATGCGCTCTATCTGCAGCTTGCCCGCGCGCCGCGGCACGGACTCCAGCCAGGCATCCAGGCCGGCGGCTGCTCCACCCTCCCTCACCTGGGTCACGCCTTCGGCGCGCGCGATCCCCTCAAACCGCTCAGCCAACTCCGTCACATTCTCGCCCTGCTGCCGGACCAGAGTGTCATCGACCTCGGCGAAGGTGCCGGACGTGCCCAGCGTGATGGCCGCGTAGAGGATCGGCAGTCGGGCCACTTGCACCCGATGCAAGAGTACTGGGTCGTCCTTGACCGCCGCCTCAGCCTGGTCGAAGATCGCCTCAGACGCCGCGATCATCTTCGGCGTCACGTAGTCCCTGGGATGGGTGTAGATCCTCACGTGCTGCTTCGGGTCTTTCTGGGTGGCATTGTGAATCAGGTCGATATATCGGAGTATCTGCGGCGCAGCCGGACCGTAGAAGGCGGCGCAGAACTCGGATATGGCTCGCCCGGTGTCGTAGGAAGGGTCCCAGAGCGTTTTGGCCAGGATGTAGTTGCGCAGTTCCTGCAGCTCGGAGCCCTTGGTGAAGTAGCAAGACTCCTCGTAGATGCCCTTCACGCCGTTCTGGATGAAGAAGTTGATGTTGGGCTTCAGCACGCGCAGGTTGGGGAAGGGGCAGATGGAGTGGGCATAGTTGATGACGTAGTCCCAGATCCACAGCCGATCGCAGATCTTGTTCCAACCTCGGATGTCCTCGGCGAAAGATCTGTTGAAGGGGTCGGTGGCCAGGGGATGGACGAAGCAGCACTCGATGCTGCACAGGCAGATGATGACATTCGGGCGCGGTTTCGTGATCTTCGGCGGCTTGCGCGTGTACTGGTAGGCCAGCGTCTCGATGGCAACGTCCGGATAGTCGTCCTTGATGTCGTCGGCGATGGCGTTGACGAAGCGCACCATCGCCCCCGCCTGGCTGCCTTCCTCCTCGGCGACCGCCCTGCATTTCTCACACTCGCAGTAGTTGGCGGTGTCATTCTGGGAGACCGAGAAGACCTTCATGTGCGGTCTGTCCCGGATCCAGCGACGAACGCCTTCGGTGCAGATGCGCAGCACATCGGGGTTGGTCAGGCATAGCTGGGCGTACCCGGACTGGCGCTTGCCACCCACCAGGGAGAAGTACTCGGGGTGTGTGGCGAAGTACTTCTCCGGGGGGCATAGGGCGGCGAATGTGTGCGCCA
>JALGSS010000257.1 GCA_029821745.1 Candidatus Zipacnadia bacterium | reverse complement strand
CTAGTCCATCTCGTCCAGGACGCCCTGGATGTATCGCGTGTCGATGGCGAGTTGGTGCACGACACTCTCCGCCGGCAGTCGGCTGTACTCGCAGTGGAAGCTGATCGGGCCGCCGAAGTCCATGTCCTTCAGCAGGCGCATGACCGTCGGGAAATCGCCGAAGCCCATGCCGAGAGGCCACACATCGATCCGCCAGACCGGCTTGCCGTCTTGCATGAACTTCTGCTTCACAAGGTCCTTGAAGGCCACCGCGGCGATGTAGTCCTTCACGATGTCCAGAGACATCGCATACGGTTCGCCCACAATCGACAGGTGCCCGACATCCGTGAAGACGCCCACCAGGTTGGGGTCGAATTCCTTCATGATGTTCATGACCGACGACGAGTTCAGGCCCATCGTGGCGCCCGAATGGTTGTGGACCACGGGCTTGACGCCGGTCTTCTCGGCCAGCTTCGCGAACCCCTCAAGTCGCGTCCGGCAGCGGTCGATGGTCGCCCAGTAGCCGCCCTCCTCCATGTACCAGTAGCCGAGCTTCACGAGCTTCACACCGGCCTCCGCGCAGGCCTCGAACAGGGGCTCGGCGTAGTCGATGTCGGCCTCGGTGAAGTCGCCCGGGGTCGTGATCAGCGGGATGCAGAGGCCCTCGTCAGCGAAACGCTTCGCGGCGGCTGGAAGAGCGGTCTTCGCGTTCTCGGGGTTGACTGGATAGCCCGGTCGCACGCACAGATCAGCGCCTTGCACGCCGCCCGTCTTCAGAGCCGCGATGATCTGGTCAAGATCGAACCCTTCGAGGTGCTTGGTGAACATGATCCATGGCTTCACGGTGGGGACCCCTTTCGGATGTGAGCGGTCGATCGACGGCAAACAGCTTACCTCCATCAATCTCGAAAAACAAGCCGCAACCCTCCCGCGGGTTCTCCAGCGCGGGCACGGGGAGGAAGGGACATGACCTCCCGCGGCGAATTAGCCCCTTGAGTAGCAGACCGCTAATGCTGGGAGGCAGACGGCGTGAGAGACGTCATCGTCATGTGGCGCAGCACCAAGATGGCCGTGCTCGCAGCACTGTGCGCTGCTCTGTATGCCGCGCTATTGATACCGTTCAAGGCCATTCCCCTGATCCCGGGCTTCACCGAGATTCGCCCGGGGAATGTTGTGCCCGTAGTTGCAGGCCTGCTCTTCGGGCCGCCGGCTGCGTGGGGATGCGCCTTCGGCAACCTCATCGCCGACTTCTTCGGCACGATCGGCCCGGGGAGCTTCTTCGGGTTCATCGGCAACTTCCTTCTGGCCTACGTGCCCTATCGCCTCTGGCGGATGCTCTCGCCACGCCACCGCGCGACCGGAGTAGCGTCGCAGGCCGTCCTGTACGTGATCGTCGCGGTCGTGGGCAGCATGACCTGCGCGGTCGTCATCGGCTGGGGCTGCGAGATGCTCAAGCTCGCGCCCTACGCGTTCCTCACCGCGGTCATCACCATCAATAACGCGGCGGCTGCGATTATCCTCGGGCCGCTGGTGCTGCCCCTGCTCTACGCGCGAGCCAGACGCTGGGGGCTGCTTTACGAAGACCTGATGCCTGCCCGCGACTATAGGGAGGGTCCCCTTGCGCCGCTGGGCGCCGCGCTGGTTCTCGTCGGCTCCCTGGGCGGCTCGCCGGTCGCTATTCAGATGTTCCTCGCCACCAAGATCGAGGGCTGGACGCCGATCCTCCCGGAGAGCTTTCCGCTCGTGTGGGTAGGCACTGTCTGTGCGCTCATGATCATCGTGGGCAGTGCGCTGTTTGCCCGTGCGCCCTCAAGAGACGCCGAGGAACCTATCGGGGCGGCGACCAGTCTCGAGTCCACGGGCGACCAGGCTATCGTGGCCGACGACTTGCGGTTCCGGTACGCCCTGGGGGACGGTCAGGCCCTCGACGGTGTGTCATTCACCCAGCCTCGCGGGCAACTGCGTCTGCTGATGGGGCCCACGGGCGCCGGGAAGTCCACCCTCTGCAAGTGCCTGAACGGCGTGATTCCGAGTCTTGAAACCGGCGAGTTCAGCGGCACGGTTTCTCTGTTTGGGCACGATATCGCCGGGCGACCCGTGCACACGCTGGCGCCGCTCATTGGCGAGGTATTCCAGGATTTCGAGAGCCAGCTCCTCACGAGCAGTGTGGAGGCGGAGGTCGCGTTCCCCCTCGAGAATATCGGGGTCGAGTTGTCGCAGATGCAGGTGCGCGTACGACAGGCGCTGGACGACGTCGAGATGTGGCAATTGCGCAAACGCGAGCCCACGTCATTGTCCGGGGGCGAGAAGCAGCGCGTGGCGCTGGCGGCGACCCTCGTCGCGGATCCGCAGATCGTGGTGCTGGACGAGCCGACCACGGACCTTGACCCCCAGGGGAAACGCGAATTGCTGGTCCAGTGCGAGAAGCTGCGCGAGGACGGGCGGACGCTCATCCTGGCGGAGCACGAAACAGAGCTCGCTCTGCAGGCCGACGTGCTCACCGTCCTCAAGGACGGGGCCGTGGCCTATGACGGGCCGCCTTCTGAACTCCTGACAGACCCGGATAGGACTGAGGCCCTCGGCTTGCGGCCCCACGATATCCCCGCGCTGTTCCAGGCTCTCGGTCGCCCCGAACGTCCGCTGACTGTCGACGAGGCGGCTCCCTTGCTCAGCGACATCACATTCGATGAGCGAGAATGGGAAGACGTATCGACCCCGTGGATGGCGGCGGCGTATGGGGAAGCAAGCGGCGGCCTGGACACGCCGGTGATTTGGGTTCAGGACGCGCAGTATAGCTATGACGATCGCACCCCGGCGATCAAGGGCGTGTCGTTCGAGGTATATGAGGGGGAGTTCGTCGCCATACTTGGTGAGAACGGGTCAGGGAAGACCACCCTCGCGAAGCACCTCAACGGCCTGCTGTGCCCGACGCAGGGACGTGTCGTCGTCGTCGGGAATGATACCCACGGGCAATCCACGGCGGAGCTCTCGTCCACCGTTGGCTATCTGTTCCAGGATCCCGATCACCAGATCTTCGCCGAAACCGTCTACCAGGAAGTCGCCTTCGGTCTGCTCAATCTCGACGTGCCCTTCCAGGACCTCTCCAAGCGAGTAGACGAGACGCTTGAATCAATGGGGCTGACAGAGGTGAAGGACGCCGATCCTTTCACTCTCACGAAGGGCCAACGGCAGCAGGTGGCTCTGGCCTCGGTCCTCGCGATGAAACCGCGGGTGATCGTCTTCGATGAGCCCACTACAGGGCTCGACGGTCCTCAGCAGAAGGCGATGATGGAGCGCCTGCGAGACTTGAACGACGCGGGGCACACGATCATCGTCATCACCCATTGCGCTTGGGCGGCGGCGGAGTATCCCCACCGCGTGATTGCCCTCGCCAACGGCGAAATCCTGGCCGACGTCCCAACGAGAGACCTCTTCTCCGACAAGGACCTGCTGGCCAGAGCCGGTCAGCGCGCCCCGCAGATCACAGAACTGTCTGAGCGGGTCTGGGGACGAACGGTGCTATCCATCGAGGAAGCTGTACGCTGTCTCCGAGGGGGGGTGTCGCAATGACCACTCGCTTCCTGTATGTCGAGGCCGACACGTTCATCCACCGCATGCACCCGAACACGAAGCTCCTGTGCCTCGTGCTTCTGTTCGCGGCGGTCATGGCCTTCAACCACCCGATCCACGAAGGACTGCTCCTGCTCGCCGGTCTCGGTCTGCTGAGGCTGTCGCGTAGCCTCACCAACATCACGGAAGCCGGGAGCTTCTCGCGACTGATTATCTCACTGGTGGCCCTCGGCCTCGGCGCCTACGCTCTCGTTGCCGGATGGGAGGCTGACGCTGCGTCGACGCGGGTCGTGGCCATCCTCATGGGCATCGTCCTCTTCGCGGCGGCCGGATGGCTCGTGAAACTCACCACCGGCGGGCGGTTCATGGTCGTCATCTTCGCCTTCAGTGCTCTGCTGTGGACATTCTTCGTGAAGGACATTGAGGGCGCCCACATCCTCCGGGAAATCAAGCCGGTGCTGGTTGAGCGAGGCACGACTGCCTACGACCTGGTGATCGTGATGATCATCGCCGGCCTGCTTGCCCTTGCCATCACGTTGCTCTCCCTCGTGCAGATAGTCGTCCGCGACATCCAGCGGACCGCAGGCACGGCCCCCTGGTACATCGGTTTGGCCGGTATCGTCCTGGTCGGGGTGTGGCTCGTATGGCGGGGCCCGGCACTCGTGCCGCAGTTGTGGCTGTGGTACGTGATCCTGATCGTCTACCTGCTGGCGGGGACCGTCCTTGTCTTCCGCAGGCTTCGGACACCATACGCTTTGGCCCTCTGGCTTGCCCTCATTCTCGTCACCATCGGTGCCTACTACGCCATGAGCGCGTTCCTCGTCCACTTGCACATGCCCGGCACCCGCTTCATGTGGGGACCGACCTTTGAGCTCTCCCAGGAGGCGCTCCTCTACGGGCCCGCTATGGGCCTGCGGATTATCGCGTTCCTCACCTTCGGCCTTGTGTTCATATCCACTACCTCACCGGAAGAGCTGACCCAGGGCTTGCGCGGGATGGGAATGGCTCTGACCCCATCAATCGCGCTTTCCCTGGCGTTCCGGCTCGTGCCCACCTTCGTCGGTACGGCGCGCACGGTCATGGAAGCCCAGCGGTCCCGGGGACTTGACCTGGAGTCCGGCGGGCCGGCCACACGCCTGAAGCGGGCCGTCCCGGTGATCGTCCCGACGCTGGCGTACGCCCTCCGAAGCGCCGACGATCTCACGCGGGCCCTGGAAACACGGGGCCTCGGAGCCGGAGCCACGCGGACCGATTACAGGGAGCTGGCAACCGGGCGCACGGACCGAGTCGCCGTCATTCTCGTGGCCGTCATCACGGCGGCATGCATCGCTGCCCGCATCGGCCTGAACTTCGGGGAGCTCTTGCCGAGACTCTAGTGAAACCGAGAGGCCCCGCGCAGCCGCCAAGTGCCTCAATGCGCGATAGGAGTAAGACATGGCAGACCGGCCGAACATTCTGTGGCTGACGACCGACCAACAGCGCTTCGATGCCCTGGGCGTGAACTGCGATTGGGGCTTGCAGACGCCGAACATCGACTGGATCGCGAACGAAGGCGCGAACTTCACCAATCACTTCGTCAACAATCCGGTCTGCATGCCCTCTCGCGCCTGCATCAACACGGGGCGGTATCCATACAACCACGGCGTAAGAACCAATGGCATCCCCTGGCCCGAAGATGAGGTCACTATCGCTCACACGCTGCGAGACGCCGGCTTCCGAACCGGCATCTTCGGCAAGCTGCACGCCCTGCCGCACTCGGGGCGTGACCACACACGCCCGCACCCGAACTACGGGTTCGATGTCCCGCTGATCAGCGACGAACCGGGATGCTATCCTGACCCGTACATCCAGTGGATTCGCGCCATCGATCCGGCGCTGGAGGCGAAGGTCCGCGTACCGATCCCGAACGTTGAGGATCGCGGCGGCCCCACGGGTCACTGGGTCTTCGAGGGACCGGAGGAGTACTCGCATCCCGCGTGGATTGCCGACCGCACCATCGAGTTCATCCACGGGGCCTCCTGCACCAACCGCCCGTGGTTCGCAACGGCCGGCTTCTACCTGCCGCATTCGCCCTGTAACCCGCCCCAGCGATACCTGGACATGCTCCCCCCCGAGCAAGTGCCGATGCCGATCCGGCGGGAGAACGAGCTTGCCGACAAGCCGCCCATGTTCCAGCACATCGGCAAGGGCTTCGAGAAGCTGTCAGACGAGGAATGGCAGAGCTTTCGGCGCTACTACTTCGCCACCTGCATGCACGTGGACCATCACTGCGGGCGGATTCTCGACGAACTGCGCCAAAGCGGCGAGATTGACAACACCATCATCGTCTACTGGAGCGATCACGGCGACGCCATCGGCGACCACTGGATGAGCAGCAAGCACCCTACGAATTACGACTGCATCGTGCGGACGCCGTTGTGCATCCGCTATCCGGAAGCCATCGATCCCGGCACGGTTATCGATGGCCTCGTGGAGTGCATTGATGTGATGCCGACCATGCTCGAAGCCGTGCGTGTGCCGATTCCTGAAGGCGTCAACGGACGGTCCCACTGGCAGACGGTCCTCGGCGAGACCGACACGACGAAGGACCATGTGCTCATCCAGCACTCCATGCCCGGTGGGAATGAGGTCAACACGATCCGCACCGAGGAGTTCAAGTACACCCACATGAGTTCCGGGCACGAAGCCTACTTCGATCTGGTCGACGACCCCGAGGAGTTCGTCAACCGGGCTCAGGATCCGGACTACGGGGATCGCCTCGCCGACGCCCGGCTGGCTATGATCGACGCCATGGTCCAGGCCCGCGACCCGCTGCCGGTGCGCGTCGCACCGTATTGACGACAGGAGAAACGGCAAGAGAGACGGCAGGAAAAACTACACGACAAGCGACACGAGAAGAGACAGGAGAAACGGCAAGAGGAACGGCAAGAGAGACGGCAGGAAAAACTACACGACAAGCGACA
>JALGSS010000256.1 GCA_029821745.1 Candidatus Zipacnadia bacterium | reverse complement strand
AACTGGGCCCAGACAAAGGCCAACTTCCATGATCCCGAGCGCTTCGCTCACCTGGTGCTGTCCCCCACCGCACGCATGCTGGGCCAAATGGGAGCGGAGTTCCGCAAGGGCGAGAGAGCCGGCCCCATCGTCGTCTACAGCAAGAGCGGGTTCTCCCAGACAACCTACCGCTCCCTCGCCAAGGCGTCGGTCGCGAAGCTCGACGCGATGCTCGCCGCGCTCGCAGCCACCGCTGCAGCCGAGGAGGATCCACTGACGCGTCGGGAACTGGACAAGCTGGTCGCGAAATATCGCGCTGACATGCAGCCGATCCACGCCGCCGTCGACGGCAAACAGACTATTGATGCAGCGGAGTGGACGCGCATGGACCTGCAGGTGAACCAGTTCACGCGAGAGCTTGAGGACGCGATCTGGCAAGCGCGCCTCAACGCGCTCCTCTCAGGATTGTAGGAACGTCAGGAAAAGCGACACGAGGAACGACACGAAAAACGACACGAGAAACGGCAGGAGAAAAGGCACGGCAGAAGGCACGGCGAGGATCACGACAAGAGGCACGGCGAACAGCACACTTTCGAGTGTGTGAGAGAACTGCCGGTCCGTCGAGGTCGTGCGGATATGGTATACTCGTCGCGCTGGATTTCCCAGTATTCGCCGCGCGTCAGACACCCCTACACGAGGGCCCAACATGGTCGCCGCGCAACCCGCAACAATCACCACGCCGCGCATTCTGCGCCTTCGGGATGTCGCCGACCAGCGGATGCTGGGAGCCGACGGCAAGCGCGCGCTGCGCTTCGTGTTCGATGCCGAGGAATTCCTCAGCAAAGAGGAACTCCGCATCGCATCGTACCGGGAGACCATCGGCCAGCCGATGATCGTCCGCCGCGCGAAGGCCTTCCACCACATCTGCTCGGAGTGGGATACTCCTATTGACGGCGGGGAGCTGATCCTGGGCAGCCAGCGGGGGAACATCTGGTGGCGCGGCTCCGCTGACCCCACAACCGCAGCCCAGCGAGAACGCTACGAGGCCATCCAGGAATTCTGCCGAGAGTTGGGCATCGCCTTCGGTGAGGGCCACGTGGTGTGCGATTACCCGCGCATCATCAACCAGGGCCTCAAGACCCAGGCGGCGCGGATTGATCTCCTTCGCGACTGCGCACCCGCGGATGACCCGAGGGCGCTGACGTGGGATGCCATGGCGATCACGTGTGACGGCGCACGCATCTTCGCAGAGAGATACGCCCAGGCCGCACGCGAGATGGCCGAGAGCGCTGAGCCGGCGCGCAGGGATGAACTGCTCAGAATTGCAGAGGTCTGCGCGCGCGTGCCCTGGCAGCCCGCGCGGACGCTGACGGAGGCCGTGCAGAGCTTCTGGTTCGCCCACCTGCTTTTGCATGTTGAGTCGCCATCGGTGGCGATCTCCCCCGGCCGGATGGATCAGTACCTATGCCCGTTCTACGCGAGCGACCTCGCCGCTGGGCGGTGCAGCCATGACGAGGCTGCGGAGCTGCTCGCGTGCCTGTGGCTCAAGTTCTTCGAGGGCGATGAGTCGCAGAACCTCGTGGTAGGCGGCATCGACGCCGGGGGCTTTGACGCGACGAACGACCTGTCGTACCTCATGGTCCAACTCACCGACGAACTACATGCGTTCCAGCCGTCGCTCTCGGTCCGCATGCACCGCGACACCCCGGCGGAATTCTGGCAAGCCGCGACGCGGCTGTCAGCCGAGGGCACTGGGCAGCCCTCGTTCTTCAATGACGAGATCGTGCGTGCATCGCTCCACAGCATTGGCGTGCCCGAGTCTGAATCGTGGGACTGGGCGATCGTCGGGTGCTATGAGGCCGTAGTCGCGGGATGCGAGTGGGCACGGACGGTAGCCGGGGGCACTTCGCTGCCGCACTGTGTGCTGGGCGCTCTCGGCGAGCGCCCGGAGAGCTTTGAGGCCCTGCAAGCGAGCACGTTGGAGCGGCTGAAGTCGGGGATCGATGAGGCTGTTGAGGCGGCGAACGCCCACGAGGAGTATGAGGCCAGGTGGGCGCCGTCACCCTTCCAGTCGGTGATGATGCGAGACTGCATCCAGCAGGGCATCGACATCTACTCGGGTGGAGCCCGGTACAACTACAGCGCATGTTGGCCCGGATGTCTGGCGACGGGCGTGGATTCACTGGTAGCGATCAAACGCGTGGTGTATGAGGATCAGGCAGTCACTCTTCACGCGCTGCTGGACGCTCTCGATCGGGATTTCGCGAACTCCGAGGACCTCCGACAGATGCTGGTCCGCCGAGCACCGAAATTCGGCAATGACATCGACGCCGTGGATGAACTTGCGCGGGAGATCTCCGAGTTCTTCTGCGCGGAAGTGGTGAAGCGACGCAACCCGCGAGGCGGCACCTTCCAGCCCGCTCTCGCGATGTACCAGGTGCACTACCGGGGCCTCGAGACAGGCGCGACCCCCGACGGGCGGCACGCAGACACACCCTTCTCGGCCGGCATCGCCCCCACTCAGGGCTACAACGAGCGTGGCGTGACGGCGACATTGGCCTCCTGTGCGAAGCTGCCCCACCACCTCGGGCCCGACGGCAATTTCCTGATCATCTCAATGCCGCCTGATAGCGTGGCCGGTCCGGACGGCATTGATCGGCTGACGAAGCTGATCCGCACGTATTTCGAGCAAGGCGGGTCACATGTGATGGTGAATGTGGTGGATGCGGAGACGCTCCACGACGCGCAGGACCACCCGGAGAAACACCGGGATCTCATGGTCCGGATTTCGGGGCTGAGCGCCTACTTCGTCACACTGCCCGCGCACCTGCAAGACGATATCATCCAGCGTACTTCCCAGGGACTGTAAACAAGCCATGCCAAGAGTACACGTACTGAGCGAGGGCCTCGCCAACCGGATAGCGGCGGGCGAGGTGGTCGAGCGTCCGGCCAGCGTCGTCAAAGAGCTGGTCGAGAACGCAGTGGATGCCGGGGCGGGGCGGGTTGAGGTGGAGCTTGCGGAAGGCGGGAAGACACTGATTCGCGTGACGGATGACGGGCACGGGATGTCGGGGGAGGATGCGCAGCTTGCGGTGCAGCGGTTCGCGACGAGCAAGATCCAGGATGCGGAAGACCTCGACGCAATCGACACGATGGGATTCCGGGGGGAGGCGCTGCCGAGCATTGCCGCGGTTTCCCACTTCCGCCTGGTGACTCGCGAGCCGGACAACCCCGAGGGGTGCGAAATCGTCATTCAAGGCGGCAGTGAGCTCACGGCAAATCCGGTGGGCTGCCCGTCCGGGACAACCGTCGAAGTCAAGGACCTGTTCTTCAATACCCCGGCGCGACTGAAGTTCCTATCGGCATCCGGGCGCGAGCGGGGCCACTGCACCGACTGGGTGGTGCGTCTGGCCCTGTCCCGCCCGGACATCGCCTTCAAAGTGACGCACAACGGTGACGTCGTCTTCAACACCTCGGGCGCCGGCGACATGCGGTCGGTGCTGGCGGCGGTGCACGGCAGTACGGCGGCGCGAGACTTCCTGCCGGTGGATTACGAGGAGGACGGGGTGCGAGTGAGCGGGCTGATCTCCGGCCCGAAGCTGATGCGCGGGACGCGCACGCACCAGATGTTCTTCGTGAACCGGCGGTTCGTTCGCAGCCGACAGATCAGCCACGCCCTCGGTGAGGCGTACGGTCTACTACTGCCCGCCGGGAAGCATCCGATGTGCGCGCTGCAGTTGACCGTAGACCCCGAGCGCGTTGACCCGAACGTGCACCCGACGAAGATCGAGGTACGGTTCCGCCGTAGCGGCGCTGTGCATAAGGTGGTGCAGGCGGCGGCCGAACAGGCCCTGTCCGAGGCCGGCTTCCGGTCGCTGATCCAGGGCCGACGCCACGTCGAGGCCGGCGATGACCCGTCTACCGGCCCCCTTCAAGGGCAAAGGGATCCGTTCGCGTCCCCTTTCGGCGCCCCGGCACTGGCGGCGGGACGCGTGGAGCCGCGCGAATTCGAGAGCAAACGCCGAGCGCGACGGCTGCGCGTGAACCCCTTCGAAGACCGTATCGACGAGCGGGACGAGGGTCTGGGGGTGTTCGCGGAAACGCCGACTCGTCTGGACAGCGCACCGGACCAAGGGGGCCAGACGCTCCCGATCGAGACAGAGCAGCCGCGCGTCGAGGTGCTGGGGCAGTTGGCGGAGCGGTACATCATCGCGCAGGGCCCGGGCGGCCTGCTTGTGATCGACCAACATAGGGCGGCGGAGCGTGTGCTGCTTGAGCAGCTTTCTCCAGAGACGGTGGCGAGGCAGTTGCTCGTGACCCCGGAGACGCTGCAACTCTCGCCCACCGAGGCCGCAGCAGCACGGGAGAGCCTCGAGGCCCTGGCTGAGATGGGCTACGAGCTTGAGGAGTTCGGTGGGGACACGCTGCTTGTGCGGTCGGTCCCGGCCATCACGGCGGAGCGCGGCCCGGTGGAGGCGCTGAGGAACGTGATCGCGGACCTCGCCGAATGGGATGCGCCGTCGAGCGCAGAGAGGCGGCTGGAGAAGGTTCGAGCCACGGTGACATGCCACGCGGCGGTGAAGGCGGGCGAGCGCCTGCGGTTGCCGGAGATGCAGAAGCTTGTGGATGACCTGATGAGCAGCGACTCTCCCGCAGTCTGTCCGCACGGGGACCCGATCATCGTGTCAATGGACCTGCCGCGTCTGGACCGGCAATTCGGCCGACTGAAGGACTGAAGGGTGACGGGCCCGGCGGCTTGAGAATGGACACGATGCAGGCGATGAGAAGCATTCCGCTGCTGGTTATCGAGGGACCGACGGCCACTGGGAAGACGGGGGCCGCAATCCGTGCCGCGCGGGCGGCCGACGGGGAGATCGTGTCGTCCGACTCGATGCAGATCTACCGGCACCTGGCTGTGGGCACGGCAAAGCCGACGGAGGCCGAACGGAGCAGCGCGCGGTTCCACATGATTGACTGCGTGGAGCCTGACGAGCCGTACACAGTGGCGGATTTCCAGCGTGACGCGCGGGCGGCGATTGTGGATATCTGGCAGCGGGGGAAGCTGCCGATCCTGTGTGGGGGGACGGGCCTGTACATCCGGGCGCTTCTGCAGCATTTCGACTTCCCCCCCACTGAACCGGCTCCGCGCGAACAGATACGGGCTCGCCTGGAGGCCGATCTGGCCGAGGAAGGCAGCGCGGCGCTTCACCGGCGGCTGGCCGAGGCAGACCCCGCATCGGCGACGCGGATCGCGATCGCCGACAGCAAACGGATCATCCGGGCGCTGGAGGTTTTCGAACTCACGGGCAAGGGCATCAGCGCCCAGCGGCGCGTTGACGCAATGCCGGAGGTCCAGTATAATCCGGTGAAGTATATGCTCAGCCGGCCCAGAGAGGCCCTCTACGCGGGAATCAACGACCGTGTCGAGCAGATGATATCAGCTGGCTGGTTGGATGAAGTGCGCTGGATTCAAGCGCGGGGCTATGACCCCGCGCTGCAGTCCCTCCAGGCGATTGGCTACCGCCACCTTCTGGCGTGGCTGGGGACACTGGGTGAAGGGCCCACGAGCCGCCCACTGCGAGACGTAGTCGAGGAGATCAAGCGCGACACTCGCCGGTTCGCGAAGCGCCAACTGACCTGGTTCCGGCGCGATGCCGAGGCGATCTGGCGCGAGTGGTCCGACGAGGAGGGCCTCCGGGCCGTTACGAAGGAGGTCTGCCTGTCCGCCCGACGCCTCAGGGAGCATCGGGGTTGCCGCATCTAGCTTATCCGCGTGGCGAGCTAACAGTGTCCATTGGGGGCTACGTAGTGAGTGCCAAAGGATCGGTGCAGGACGCGTATCTCAAGAAGATGACGGATGACCAGACGGTCGTCCGCATCAACTTGACCAACGGCAAGGAAGTCCGAGGCAAGATCAAGCAGTTCGATGCCTTCACGGTCGTCGTCGCGGTGAAGAACCTGGAAGTGCTGGTGTATAAGAGCGCAATCGCCGCCATCGGTCCGGCAGCGGCGAACGATGCGCCTTAGGGGTAGGCGCCAAGCGTATCCCGGATTCCATCCAACGTCGCCGCGCCTCTGGGTAATGGCCCTGAGCCATCCTCCAAAGCAGCTTCAGCCCGGGAGAGGTAGCCGATGCAGTTCACGAAGCTCCACGGTATAGGCAACGACTACATCTACATCGACGCGATCAACCAGGATATCAGCGCATATGATGAGCCCGCTCTTTCGCGGGTTCTGTCCGACCGGAACTTCGGCATCGGTGGCGACGGGATCATCTTGGTCCTGCCGTCGGAGATCGCCGACTTCCGGATGCGTGTCTACAACTCGGACGGCAGTGAAGCGGAGATGTGCGGCAACGGCATGCGCGCCTTCGCCAAGTACATCTACGAGCACGCATCAAGCCGTCGCTGACGGTGGAGGACGGCACGGTGACCCTGGTGCGGGTGGACATGGGCGAGCCACGCCTGACACGCGCCGAAATCCCGATGGCCGGCGAGCCGGCCGGCGACCGGGTGATCGACGAGCCGCTCAGCGTCGCGGGGCACGACCTGCGGATGACCTGCGTATCGATGGGCAACCCGCACTGCGTGATCTTCGTCGACGATGCTGCGAGCTTCCCCTTCGAGGAGCTCGGGCCGATCATCGAGACGCACGAGTTGTTCCCACGAAAGACGAACGTTGAGTTCGCCAGCGTAGCCGACCGCGGGAACCTGGTTATGCGGGTGTGGGAGCGCGGCGCGGGAGTGACTCTCGCCTGTGGCACCGGGGCGTCAGCCACCGGC
>JALGSS010000255.1 GCA_029821745.1 Candidatus Zipacnadia bacterium | reverse complement strand
GATGTGCCACGGACCTGGGCGAATATCGACAAGGCCCGCCGGGTTTTGGACTGGGAGCCGAAGACGAAGATGGCCGACGGCCTGCGCGCTTTCATCCAATGGTGCCGCCAGCAAAACGGCGTCGCTGCGGGGACGTAGAGGTTGTGTTTGAAAAACCAGTTACGCATGGCCGTGGGGTGTCACAGCGCGTCGTCACCGACGCGCTACAGTCGTGACCGACGCGCTACATGGGCCCCACGGGGCCTGTGAGACGTCTTGCACGGGGCCCCGTCACACACACCGTGACACCCCGTGCCCATGATTGCACTTCTTCAACCTAACTGGGTTCTGCAGACTGAGCAAAGCCGGGCAAGTGAACCTGGAAGCCGCAAACATAGGGGACGCAGGGTTGGGTAGGGCCAATCCCGCAGGGAAGGAGTCCGGGATTCGATGTTAACGAAAGCAGTGGTCTTGTGCGCCGGTGAGGGTAGTCGTCTGCGGCCGCTCACGTTCTCCCGGCCGAAACACTTACTCCCTGTCGCCGGTATGCCAATCCTCGGTTGGGCTCTCAATTCCCTGCGCGATGTAGGTATTCGAGATGTGTGTCTCGTGGTCGGGTACCAGGCGGAAGCGATTCGGCAGTATGTGGGTGCAGGGGATGAGTGGGGCATGGACGTGACCTACGTCGAGCAGGTCAGCCCTCTCGGCATCGGTCATGCGGTGAATTTGGCCCGCGAGTACGTGGCTGGAGAGCCCTTCCTGGTGTATCTGGGCGACAACCTGTTCGAGGAGGGTATTGGGAGCTTTGTCGAGCCTCTACGAGACGCTGAATGGGGTGCAGGGCTGCTACTGAAGCGAGTCGAGGACCCGCGCCGATTCGGCGTGGCGGAGGTCTGTGACGGACATGTCATGCGCGTGGTTGAGAAGCCGGAAGAGCCACCCAGCGACCTCGCCATCGTCGGCGTCTATGCCTTCAAACAGACCATTTTCGAGGCGATTGACAGCCTGGAACCGTCGGGACGCGGGGAACTCGAGATCACCGACGCCATCCAGAAGCTCCTGAGTGGCGGGGCGGAGATCGTCAGCCGCGAGGTCTCCGGGCTGTGGGAGGACGCCGGGGAGCCCCAGGCGCTGTTGCGGACGAACCGCGAATGGCTGGAGCGGAAGCTCGAGTACTGCATCGAGGGGAGCGCCGAAGACTGCGAGATCGAGGGCGTCGTGGCCATTGAGAAAGGCACTCGGGCGTCGGGCAGCCAGTTCATCGGGCCGTGTCGCGTCGGCCGCAACTGCACCGTGGAGAATGCCACGATCGGGCCGAATGTGTCGATCGCCGATGGGTGCGAAGTCGTCAACGCTCGCCTGGAGAACTGCATCGTCCAGCGCAATAGTCAAATTCGCCATTTGAGCTCCGGCCTGGTTGACTCAGTCCTCGGCGAATACGTGGAGATACAGGGGCGCAATGGCGATATGAACGGCTCGCCCTTGAGCCTGCTGATGGGGGACATGGGCCACGCGAAGGCGATGTAGGGCGGCATCAGGGCATATGACTATTAGTACAAACATGACGTGAGCTAGAGAAAAACATTAACTAAGAAGTCCAGGGCTTCCGCTATACTAATAGAAGCCCGTGCGGCACCACGAGTGTGTGGATTGTCGCACGGGCTTTTATTGTGGGTGAAGGTTGCTCTGTCGTGGTCCCTTTCGACCAGCAACTCAAGGACCCCGTGCTCAACACGGCGATCTAAGTCCAGTACCCAGAAGACAGTGAGTGGTGCTGTTTGACGCTGGAACTGCCCCCCGGCGTCCCACTGCTTCTGGGCATTGCCCCCCTGGACTTGATCAGGTGGTGGAGACGTCGGCACGCGTAGGCTGCGTGCTGTAGAGGTGGATGCCGTTGTGAGGCCACTGCCCGTGCGGCACCACGGGTGGTGGTCGGTCACGCCGCATAGAAACAAAGTGGTAGATTCAATCGGAGACGGGAGATGATCCCGCCTCCGATTCTTGGTATCTCCGCGTCACCGGCCAAGTATTCCCTGTCGATACCATTCCTTATGTGAGGCTAGAAGAGCTGGGTACGTCGTCCATTTAGATGTGCTAAATGCGTTCTGACAATCATTTTTTGCTCAATTGAGAGGGGCCGTATTGACCGAGAATTCACAATGAGTAAACTGATTATACGCCCGTGCGGCACCACGAGTGACTTCGTGAATTGCACGGGTTTTTTGGTGTTCTGCTGTGTTCCGGAACCAAGCGCCGGCGTTTGCCCACTGCCGTGCGCCCCCGAACTTGGACACTACTTGGATAGGAGACAATGGAATGCGATCTTCTATAGTCATTGTAGTTGCTGCATGCATCCTGATGGCGAGTGCCGGCGCGTATGCCCAGGGCAAGACGATTGACGGCGACTTGAGCGATTGGGGCTGGGATGCAGTCAACAAGGTCTTTGATCCCACGGGCCATGACGTCGAGTTTTGCACCTTGTGGGACGTGACGAACAACGTTATAACCGACGAGTGGAATGACGGTAACAGCACCTACAGCGGCGGGGAATGGTTTGACATTGAGGCGCTCTGCATGGACGTGGTTTATGACTACAGCAACCGCGTCAATAGGTTGAACTGGGCGATGATCACCAGTTACGCCGGTTGGGAGCCCAAGGCGAGTTGGGAAGACCACGGTGAGTGGGATCCGAACACGAACTGGAATGGTGATCCTTCCGGCGGATGGGGAAATGCCGTATCCGGCCGCGGGCGGTACGCGGCAGAGCGAGATAATTACCCCGCGCTGTCCTGGAAGGCAAACACCTACGATTTCGCCTATCCTGTCAATCCATGGATCGGCATCAGCCTGGACGACGCAGCCTCGAACAACCCGCTAGTCTATGAGTACGGGTTGATCGTGGATCCGAGTGATACCCAGACGCTCGGGAACATCGATGTGACCAACTCTCAACTCTGGAAGGTTACGGACGGGTGGAAAGCAGGCACGAATAACACGTGGGTGCCGGGCTGTGACTACGAGGAGGATGTCTGCTTCAACGTAGCGGGCGGCACCGGTAACGAGCAGTTGCTGTCGAATGGGACTTCCGTGCGCCGCTATGGATATTGGGAAGCAGAGAACACGCAGTGGGAGAATGGCACTCATCCGTGGGACCAGTACCATAACTGGTTCTGGGAAGGCAGCATCGACGTAAGTAGCCTGAATTTGGATTTCGACAATATCGCTACCGCGTCCGGCTTGCACTACTCCATGTGGTGCGGCAATGACCACGCGGAAGCCTTTTTCAATCCCGCAGGTGGTGGCGGTCCGACGCCGGAACTGCCCCCCGGCGCTCTCTTGATTCTGGGCATGGCTCCGCTTGGCTTGCGATGGTGGAGGAACCGGCGCCAGTAGCCGACTGGCCGCCTGAGGGAGCCCTGTGAGGCCACTGCCCGTGCGACACCACGGGTGGTGGTCGGTCACCCCCCATACAGACAAAGCATGAGATTGAATCGGAGGCGGGAGAGAATCCCGCCTCCGATTCATTGATAGGCTCGCATCGTCGGCCCCGTCGCTTTGCGCGCGAGTGTTGAGGGCTCGCCTGCCTTCACACTGGGCCCCGCGCAACCCCCACAAATGTACTTCGCTATATATAGCCCAAGGGATAGGGAAACCACGGGTCTCGTGTGTACTTCTGGTGTCTCCTTGATGATTTTTTATGGAATTGTATAGCTCTTCTATTGTGTAGCTTGTGGCTTTGGCTATAATACACCCATGCTCGTGCGGCACCACGAGCGATACCTTCGCCGCACGGGCATTTTTGGTGCCTGGCGGCTAGAACGCTGCACAGAATGACCTGTGTTGAGACGAGAAACTGGGGCAGAGGGAACTGACCTGAAGGCCGTGGAGTTGGGGGCCGCTTTTCTCCACGGCAAACCGGGTCAGCTCTCTGCCTGCCGCACCCAAAGAATCCGCCGCCGCCGGCCACACCTGCCCCCAGGTCTCTCCGGCCGGCCGCGGCG
Organism: Candidatus Zipacnadia bacterium; assembly: GCA_029821745.1. Lineage (GTDB taxonomy): Bacteria > Armatimonadota > Zipacnadia > Zipacnadales > JABUFB01 > JALGSS01. Next base: position 2,704 of record JALGSS010000255.1, on the reverse strand, counting down.
GATTACCTTTTGTCGACCCCTTGGTTGTGTTGAGAACAGCGAGCTAGCCGTGGGGTGTCGAGCGCGTCGTTACCGACGCGCTGCAGTCGTCACCGACGCGCACCATTGCTGTCGGTGGGGCGGACAATCCTGTCCGCCTGTCGCCCTGCACGGGGCCCCGTCACACACGACGTGACACCCCGTGCCCATAGGCTCTCCCTTTCAGCACAGACTCTTCTGCGTCCCTGCTTGCTCACCTACTAACTCGCGTTCACGATGTCGCTGATCGAGACGATGCCCTGCAATTTCCCGTCGAAGATGACCGGCGCGCGGGACAGGCCCATGTTCGCCATCAGCCGCGCGACATACTTAATGTCCAGGTCCTTGTTGACGACGACCAGCGGCTTGCTCATGATCTCGTGGACATGGACGTCCGCGGGGTCCATGTCCGAGGCCAGCACGTTGTAGCAGATGTCACGTTGGGTGATGATCCCGTACGCGTCGTCCTCCGAGCGCCGGTCCACCACCAGGCAGCGAACCTTCGCCGTCTTGATCTTCTCGATCGCCTCCGCCACCGTCGCACTCCCGTCGATCATCACAACCTTTGTGGTCATTACGTCCCTGGCAGTCAGCATTTCCTCCACCTCACATTTATCTCAGAATCCGACCGGCCCTGCTGTCTTTACACTTCGCAGCCTAAAAAGAAATCCCTGCATTGTGACTAAAGAGTGTCGTTACGATTGGGTGCCGGTCAAGATCGCGCGGTGGCATTGAACCGATCCGGCCCCGGATTATGATATTAGAGAGCCCGTGCGGCACCACGAGCGTTTGCTGTGTTGCGCGGGCTCTTGGTGTCTATGCGGTCTTGGTCGTATGCGTCTCGTGGAGGAGTTGAGCCCTAATGGCTGTGAGGTTGCTTCTCCCTGTTGTACTCATTGCGGGCCTGATTGGCTCCGCCCCAGCGGCTCCGCCGACCTGGGAGCTTCACGACGCCGGTGGGTCGGATCCCACGGCACCCTTTGCTGCGGTCAACGAGAGCGGGACCTTCATGCCGGCAGGATCGCCCTATGAAGACTGCGGGACCGGGGTTAGTTCGGAGCTCGACCGGGAACTGTACCCAATGGACAACCTCGATATGTTGAAGAAGCCGCTACGAACCGATCCGGTCATCACTGAGGAGGCGCTCATCTTCGAGGCTCGAGGGCTTAAGGGAGGTCTCCCGGAGGGCGAAGCGCCGGCTGTGGGGCACGCTCCCGAGCCTGCGGCCGCTTTACTCCTGCTGTTGGGCCTTCCCCTCGGCATCTGGGCTTTCCGGCGCCGGCTTCAGACTTGTGCGGTTCGCGTCCGGCAGCCGGAGGTGCCACTCCGCCGGGCGGATGTGTCCATCTAGCGGAGGATCGTTGATCCGGGTTGTGTCGAAGGAGTGCAATCATGGGCATGGGGTGTCGTCCCGCTCTGCGGGATGCGACGGGGCCCCGTGCAAGGCGTTTCACAGGTCCCGTGGGGCCATGCGTTATTGTTTTTTCAGCACAACCCTCCGGCACTGACCTACCAACCGCCTCGGAGATCCAGCACCGGGGCGGCGGTGAGTTCTGGGGCTAATTGCGCAATCTAATGTTTTGCTCAAACATTGCGTTTGCAGAACGAACGCAGAGCTTGTTGTGTTATTATAGAGGAGAGGCTGAGGAACAGGGCGCATCGCGGTCTCCTCAGCTCGACAATTGATTGCTCGGGGGCAGAGCAAACCAGTAGGCGTATCCTCAGGGATTCGGTCATGATTGGCCGTTTTCACGGAGCGATTGTCTCTGGGAGGTGGCTGCAGTGGTGCGAAGCCCGCCGAATTAGCAGCGGACCCACTTTCTGTTCGCATGGCGAAGGGCGTTCGCCGGCGGGCGCAGGGTGGGTTTGTGGGTTCTAGACGTCGTGACACCAAACAGTAGGGGGCAGGAAAGAGATGGCAGTGAAAAGACGCACGAAGCGGTACTTATCCTGACCGTGGCTTTGGAAACATGGGGGCACGGGCCGAAGCGGCATTCGGTAGTCAGTGCTAACTGATACACGAACCGCCGGCTATCTTGCGAAGGAGCCACGGGCAAACCTTGGGCGCGGATAGGTACTCACCGGCAGGCGCAGCAATGCGCAGGTGAATACAATGGCTGAAAGCGTCAGAGGTACTCACGGCCCCCAGCCGAAGAGAAGCGGCCGAAGAGCAGTGGCACGACGTGCCACCGCAACAGAGTTCACAGCCACTGTGCAACGGATTGCGGCGGAGTTCGTGGCATCGGATTCCGACCCGGGTCCCGGGCAGGATCTGTCGTATATCCACCCGAACCCGATGGCCTGGAAGGGTATCAATGAGGCGATCGTGTGCGAGATCGGCCACCGCCTCGCCAAGGCCTACGCCGCAAGCCTGAAGTAGCACACGCGGGGGGACGATGCCCACCAGGAGCTCGCCCTGCCCAAAGGTTTAGCGCTCAGGCATCGTGGCCCCCCGGCCCGGTCATGACTCATACAACTGCTACTGCCTGCGACAACTACTCAAGCTAACTGGGGTGCGCCGGTATGACTTCCGGAAACGGAGAACTGTCATACCGGCGTTTCGTTGGGGGCTTGGTTTCGCAGTGGTCTCATCGCCCTTCGCCGCCCTCGCAGTTCTCCCCGATTGTCTCTTCCGCCTGCGCAGTGTTCGCAGTTCCCTCGTGGTATCTGGGGCACGGGCCGAGAA
>JALGSS010000254.1 GCA_029821745.1 Candidatus Zipacnadia bacterium | reverse complement strand
TTGCTGCTGCCGATGAACTTCTTCGGCACCGAGATCGCGCCGCAATTCCAGCGCGTGACGAAGCACACGCCGACCGGCAAGGAAATGATGTTCAGCGCGAAGACAGCCGCACCGTTCAGCCTGCTGAACAAGCGGCTGAGTACGCAGCACCAGTATGTCGCGTTGAACAGGGCTGACGGTTCCGAGCAGAACCAGCTATACACGACGGTGAGCGTGCCGTTCAAGCCCGGTGCCCTGACGATCAAGCGTCACGCGACGACTGACATCAGCCCGACGGGTGACGCGAAGCAGACACGGATCGTCAATGTGATCAGCCCACGGGTTCCGGTGAATACGGCCACGTCCACGTCTCTGCAGGCGGATATGCAGCACAAGAATCTGCCTACCGGGTACGATCAGAAGATCAGCCATGTTAACCTGCAGTCGAAGCCGCTCAGGGACATGACGCTGAGCGCCGACTACCGGCTGACGGACCTGGGGCCAGATCGGGAGACGCAACGACACCAGATAGACTGGGCATACAACCTGTCCAAGCGTCTCGCTCTGAACTGGCGCTACCTTGAGCAGGAGCAACTCGATCAGAGCCCGCTGATCCAGCGAACGATGGTCCTCCAGCACAAGCCGGCAAAGGCATCGGACCTGGATCTGAGAGCGGCGCTGACCTCGACGGATAAGCAGAACGCGGACAGCGGTCTCATGAAGATCGTCGAGGTGAAGGTCGGCGACGAGAGGAAACTCCTCGGCCTGGACCTCAGGTATCAGGAGTACGACGAGAAGAAGCTGACGGAACTGGCCGATCCGACGCTTGCCGTGAACGTGAAGCACGGTTCGCCGGACGCACTGCACCTGCAAGTCGGGTACCAGGACTGGAAGGGCCGTCCCGAGCCGCTCCGCCAATACCACGTTGGCTTCCCGCTCGGGGATACAACACTGAAGTTGGCGCTCACCCAGAACGGGATTGACCCGACAGACCCGAAGAAGAAGGCCATTCGGCTCGCGAACTCCTACGACGCAACGCTCACTCGGAAAGTGTTCAGCGACGTGGACCTGGACCTGACCTATCGGTACTGTGAGTTCGCTGAGAACGCATCTGTGGACGAGCGCATCGACCAGTGGCTGCAGATGCAGCTCGCGGGCGGACAGATCAGCAAGGGCGGGACGATCAAGCTGTCCTTTGCATCGGGTGATTTCGTCGGCCGTGCCAAGAAGGTTCAGGACACACCTGCAACACAGTTGAGCCTGGCGTACGACAAGGAGTGGTCGGAGGACGGCAACAAGCTGACGCTCCGGCTGGACCGCACAACGATGCCGGATGCGGGCACGACCATTGAGGACAGCTACGAGGGCAGGCTGCAGTTCGACTACCGCTTCTAGGCAGCCGGCGACAGCAAGACGCTAAGCGCGGGACCTGTTAGCCCCCGCTCCACCGGGGCCGCCCCCTTGATGGTCGCGCAAGTGTAGGAGGGTGGCTCGTCCCCGGCGACCGATGAGAGTGAAGGCCGACCGCGGCTCCAGCGGTCGGCCTTTTTTGCGCCTGCAGGGCAGGAGACTTCCCGCGGAAGAGGAAATGGGCGGTATGCGCTGAGGAGCAAACCGCCCGGGTTTCCCGATCGACCGCCAACCACTGACTCTCTTCACAGTAGGGACCATCCAACATGGAACAGCCTTCGCCTTGCCCATACCGTTACGTCTACAAGGGACGTACTTTCTGCGCTATCGCGATCCGCGACCGCCGCTACACGACCAGTGAGGTCGTCCCGGGAGCTTGCGCTTCCTGCAAGGCCCGGCCGATGCTTGAGGAGGTGGGCTGCGCACACCTGAATCTGGGCGTTGAGGTGGACCAATACGGCGGCTCTCACGAGGTCAACATTTTCTATGCGAGTTGCGAGAAACTGGTCGAGCGCATCGCCTCGCCCGAGCACTGCGGCGAGGACCGGTGTCCCCACTGGGAGCCTGTCAGCGAAAACGAGATCGAAAAGCTGCGCGAGAAGGCGATGGAGGATCTGCGTCACCGAGAGGCCATGCAGGCGGACTGAGGCCGCATCGGCCGCACTTGTCCGGTCATCCCATCATCGAGCAGAAAAAGGTGAGTAACATGTCGGAGGGCATCGTGCTTTTCCCCGAGCCGCGCGAGTCGAGCACCACCGGGCAAACAGTCATCCTCGGCACAGGCGGGACGCTTCCTGTCAACGCGCCAGAGGGTGCCGGGGCGATCGCCGATTCCGCATTCGCGAGACTGGAGAAGGCGGGCCGGACGCTGGGGGGCGAGGTCATGCGCGCGGCCGACGCCTCCGTGGTGCTCGAGCTTGACGACACGGCTGGGCCGTCCCCGCACAATGCCGATCAGGCTTATGCCATCACTGTTGCGGACGGCAAAGCCCGCGTCGTCGCGTCGGCGCCGCTAGGGCTCTTCTACGGGGCGATCACACTGGCACAGCTTCTCGTCCGTGAGGGCGATGACATTGCGGCGCCCGGCTGCGAGATCAAGGACTGGCCGGACCTCAAGTACCGCGGGCTTTTCGCCGAGTCGCGGTGGGGCCAGGACCTGATGACCCTGGACGACTGGAAGGACGCCATCGACTACCTCGCGGACATGAAGTACAACGTGCTCACGATCGGCATCTACAATTGCTGGCCGATCCAGTACCACGGGGAAGTGTCGGAATTCCTCTTCGTGCCGATCGAGAAGTACCCCGAACTGAAGAAAGACCAGAAAATCGAGTATTACTCCCGCAAGAAAGGCGAGTGGCAGACGCTCAAGTACACGACGAAGATGGTGGAGGGCGACTTCTTCGGGGACGTTGTGGCGTACGGACAGACGAAGGGCGTGATGGTGCGGCCGCACTTCAACACCCCCGGACACAACACGCTGATCCCCCGGATGATTCCCGAGATCTCGGCGCTCGACGACGAGGGAAACCCGACGGGCTACGGATTCTGCCTCACCAACGAGCGGACCTACGAGGTGATGTTCGACATCATCGACGAGATCTGCGACAAATACCTGCTGCCCAACGGAGTGCGCTCGTATCACATCGCCGCCGATGAGGTCTACCCGCTGGTCGGGATGCATCCGGACAAGCCCTACGAGCGCGTCGACCCCTGGTGCCATTGTGAGGAGTGCCGGAAGCGAACGTCGGGCGAGAACTATGTGGACTACATCGTGCGTATCGCCGGCCACTTGAAGGAGAAGGGTATCGAGCACATCAGCATGTGGCACGATCAACTCGTGCGCGGCGGCACGATGAACGAGGACCTGGCCCGGAAGTTCGAGGAAGCGGGACTCACCGACAGCATCATCCTCCATTGGTGGCGGTACAGCGATTTCTACGAAACGACGATGCCCGAGCTTGGATTTCGCCGCTGGGTGACGCCGATGACAGGCTACTACTACCAGATGGCCTATCGCGGCCACCTGGACAACATCTTCCTGGCGGAGAGGCTGGGCGTCGCGGAGGATGCGGAGGGTACCGAGAGCTACGGGGTGTTCGACAAGGCGTTCCATCGGCACTTCGCGGCGCAAGCCGAGTGGAGTTGGAACAACGCCGGGGGCGGCGAGCCGGAAGAGTTCCACATCAAGTACGCGAAGGCGCTGTTCGGCGAGGACTGGCGACAGGGCCTCCGCGGCATGAGGTATTTCGGCGGCTTGGTGGACAACCCGGTCGGCATGTCGCTGGCGGGCGGCTTGTTCCGGTACGCCTATGATTACGGACAGAGCCATGAGCAGGCGCGGGCGCGGGACAACTATCCGCAACTGCAGATCGGCGCGCTGTGGAATGCGCCCGAGGGGATGACGTCCCGGCAACTGGGCACCTTGCGCGGGGAGGCCCAGCGCGCGAAGCTGCACCTCGCGAAGGCGGCGTGGAGGGATGAGAACCTCAAGCACATCTACCTGATCGAGTGCGACCGGCTGTCTGTGATGGCCGGCGCGTTCCAGACCTGCCTGCAGATCGTCGGAGCCTACAACACACTACGAGAGGGCGTCTCGGCGGACGAGGCCACGCGGTCAGGTGCCACGCTGGCCGAGAGCTCTGAGAAATTGATCGCCGCGCTTGAGGAGATGGATGCGCTCATCGAGGCGATCGAGGAGCATCGCGAGGCGTACGAGCAGCCCCACATGTTGCGCGAACTGTCGCTGATGCGGCGGTTCATGACGACACTGCTCAGCAGTCTGAACGTGATCCGCGAGGGCCTGGCGAAGCACCAAATCGCGACGCTGCCGGTCCTGGAAGTGCTGAAAGTTCACGCTATCCCATGGGTCGGGTAGCCCGCGGGGATCGCCCTTTGCACACGCAGTACGCACGCTGTTGGCGCGCGTCCCGCGAGAATTGACTTCGCAGTGAGGCGTGCCTATAATGCCTTGTTGGCGCCCAGTCGGCGGCGCGAGGTGATCGGCGGGGTCGATGCCGGACCGGCGCATGATTGGCTTACTGCAACAGAAGGCGAGTTGCTACATACTGGAGGGTCTGTTATGACGGAATCTTGGCGCAGTCAGTTGGACATTGGGCTCGTGCATTTCATGGCGTACCCGATCATCAAGGATGAAGGGCCGATTCTGGAGAGCGCGGAGTACATCGCTAAGGACACCTTCTGGGACGTGCTCGAGGTGCGGCGCAGCGAGCAGCCCGGCATGCACGCGAAGCTGAAGGCCCTGGCCGACCAGGCCGGGATGAAGCTGGGGCTGGGCGCGCAGCCAGGCCTGCTGATAGGCGGTCTGAGCCTGAACGATCAGGACGAAGCGGGCCGCAAAGCAGCCATCGACGAGGTCAAGAAGTCCATTGATGCCGCCTACGAGATGGACTGCCGCATCTGCGCCCTCGTCACCGGCAAGGACCCGGGCAATGATGAGGACAGGAAGGTCGAACTCGGCCTGCTCGTGGACTCCATGAACCAGCTCTGCCAGTACTCGCAGGACAGGGCCGAGGACTACGTGTGCTATGTGTCGATCGAGACCTTCGATCACGACACGGACAAGGCCTGCATCCTGGGGCCGACGGACCGTGCGGCAGACGTCTGCGACCGGATCAAGGCGGCCGGGCACGCAAACGTGGGTCTGACGCTTGACCTGTCCCACCTACCGATGCTGCGCGAGGACTACGCGGAGTGTCTGACCGTGGCGGGCGATCACCTCATCCACATCCACATTGGGAACTGCGTCTGCGCCGACGAGAGCCTGCCTGGTTACGGCGACAACCACCCGCGGTTCGAGTACCCCGGCAGTGAGAACGGCACCGAGGAATTGAAGCGGTTCCTCGAGACCCTCAAGTACTCCGGGTATTTCGAGAAAGACGTGCCGACGGAGAAGCCCGTCGTGACCGTCGAGGTCAAGCCGATGCCCGAAGAGACCTCCGAGATCGTTCTCGCCCAGACACAGCGTGTCTGGCAACGGGCCTGGGCGATGCTGTAGGCCGCGGGCTTCCCACTGCAAGGCATACACTGCGACGTCTGAGGCAGCGGCCGGCAAACCGGCCGCTGCCCTTTTCGTAGCCGGACCCGGCGCGGGCGGACTCGTGCCGGACAGTCTGGAGGACTGAGCGTTGAAGATCGTGATTGCACCTGACTCGTTCAAGGGCTGTCTGACCGCGTTGCAGGTGTGCGATGCGATTGAGCGTGGGCTCCGGGTCGTGCGCCAAGACCTCGAGATCGTCAAAGTGCCGATGGCCGATGGCGGGGAGGGCACCGTGCAGTCCCTCGTCGAAGCCACGGGCGGGCGGGTCGTTGCAGAGACTGTCGAAGGCCCGCTGGGCAAGCCAACGCCGGCCACGTTCGGAGTGATGGGAGACGGGCGGACAGCGGCGATCGAGATGGCCGCGGCGTCCGGACTGCCCCTGGTGCCGCCCGAGCTTCGCAACCCCCTGCTGACCACGACGTATGGGACCGGCCAGCTTATCAAGGCCGCCCTGGACCTGGGGTGCCGGACGCTGATCGTGGGGATCGGCGGCAGCGCCACAACCGACTGCGGGGCGGGCATGGCGCAGGCGCTCGGAGCGCGGATGCTCGGAGCGGACGCCGGCGACATACAGCGCGTGTCCGGCGGCGAGATGGCCAAGGTCGCGCGTATCGACAGTTCGGGCCTCGACCCGCGTCTGGCCGAATCTGATGTGCGCGTGGCCTGCGATGTCGACAACCCCCTATACGGCGAGACGGGCGCAGCGCATGTGTACGGTCCTCAGAAGGGCGCCACGCCTGAGATCGTTAGGCAGCTTGATGATGGCTTGCGACATTTCGCGGCGAGGATGGCCGAAGACCTGGGAGCGCAGGTGGCCGACGTGCCTGGAGCGGGAGCGGCAGGTGGCCTGGGGGCCGGGCTGGTGGCGTTTTGCGGCGCGAAACTCGAAAGCGGCGTGGGCATCGTCATCGACACGGTGGGGCTGCTGGATACAGTGAAGGACGCCGACCTGGTCATCACGGGAGAGGGCCGCGTCGACTTCCAGACGGCCTTCGGGAAAACGCCCAGCGGCGTGGCTGATGCCGCGAAGCACTTCGGCGTGCCGGTAGTTGCCGTGGGTGGCAGCATCGCCCTCGATGCCACGAG